>NZ_CAMLIX010000010.1 GCF_946479975.1 uncultured Flavobacterium sp. | reverse complement strand
CTGCCTTGTTTTTCACAACCGTCGGTTTGTCTAAGAAAGTATGCGTATGTCCGCCAATAATCAAATCAATATCCTGCGTTTGTGCAGCAAACGTTAAATCACTAATTTTAGTCGGCTCATCTTTGTATTTATAACCTAAATGCGAAAGACAGATTACCAAGTCGCATTTTTCCTTGTTTTTTAAAAGCTCTGTCATATCCTGAGCAACTTCAATAGGATTGTTGTAAACAGTTTCTTTGTATAATTGTTTATCTACTAAACCTTGTAATTCAATTCCAACTCCAAAAACACCAACTTTGATTCCGTTTTTATTAAAGATTTTGTACGGTTTAACATGACCGTCCATAACCGTATTTTTAAAATCATAATTTGAGTTGATAAAATCAAAAGTCGCGTGAGGAAGCTGTGCATATAATCCGTCAAGACCATTATCAAAATCATGATTTCCAATGGTAGATGCATCATACTTCATCATACTCATTAACTTAAACTCCAATTCGCCTCCGTAATAATTAAAATAAGGAGTTCCTTGAAAAATATCTCCGGCATCTAATAAAAGAACGTTTGAATTTTCCTTACGAATGCTTTCAATCAAAGCCGCACGACGAGATACACCACCTTTATTAGGATTACGCGGATCATCAGCAGGAAAAGGATCGATATGACTGTGCACATCATTAGTATGTAGAATAGTTAAATGCTTAATATCGTTAGTTCCAAAACTGCTCAAAGACAATCCTAAACCTAGTAGGGCAGTACTTGCTGCTGTTTTTTCGATAAACTCTCTTCTTTTCATTTTATATTTTTTTTGCCAAGAGGCTGTGTCGTTTTTATTTTTTTAAACCAATTTCAAGATTAGCACGAATTGCTTTTTTAATAATTTAAAAATTTGTGCAATTAGTGGCAAACTCTTTATTCTTCAGTGATTCTGATATTTTTCGGAGCAAGAACGGTATCTACATCTTTAAAATAATCAATCAATACATTTCTAAGCTTATAGTTTAAGTCAAATTTTTGAGTGCCTTTAGCGAAGAAAGTCATACTGTCGCCACCATTTGCTAAATAATCATTTGTGGCAACATAATAGGTTTTGTTTAGATCAAGCGGTTTACCTTGTACCAATATATTTTTTGCAGTATTATCTTTTGCAATTGTAAAAGTCATACCAGACAAAGGCTGTGGTTTTTTCTCCTTAATAATATAAGCAGCAATATCTTTAATTTGTTCTCCTTTTAAAGCAACTACAACCAAATTATTTTCAAAAGGCATAATTTCAAAAGCCGTTCTAGTGGTAACATTTCCTTTAGGAAGAATAGCACGAATACCGCCATGATTTAAAAGACACAAATCGATGTCTTTATTTTCACGAGATTTAAAAACGGTGTTCCCTCTTTGCAGGCAAATATCGGCTAATAAACTTCCAATACTCGTCTGCCATTTTCCAGTGCTTTTGTCAAGCGTTTCTGGACAATATGCCAAAACGTTATCTAAATCCTGATTGATATGATCGCGATAAGGTTTTATAAAAGCTTCAATTGCTGGGGTTTCAGCGTTTTTTTCTGTAACAGGAAGCTGTTTTCCTTCGATCTTGGTTAAATTATAGTTTTTCGGACTACAGGAAGAAATAAAAAAAAGTGTTAAGAATATAACAAAAAGTTTCAAAAATCCGTTATACTTTTTTAGTTTTACCATTTTAAATGCAACTTAAATAATTAATTTTGTAATCTGGTAAAAGTACTATGTTTTTGAATTATATAAAGGAATTTTTTGTAAAAAAATCATTAAAAAATAACTTGAATAATGTAAAAGCAGAAGTATTTTTAAACAACGTTCAAACAGTTGGTTTATTGATAGATGAAAGCACTTTTATCCATTCTGAAGCTTTAATAAAGGAGTTAACACTTCATGGAATCGCTTTAGAAAACATAAAAATTGTAGCTTTCAATCCCAAATTCAAAGAAAAAGAAACGTATTCGAAACCTACTTTTGGTAAAAAACATATCAATTGGAGAGGAGAAATTACAGCAGATTTTTTAAACGAATTTGTAAATTCAAAATTTGATCTTTTGCTGAGTTATTACGATATAGAAAATATATTTTTAATGCTGCTCACTCATAAGTCAAAAGCTAAATTTAAAGTTGGATTTGCAACAGTAGACAGTGATTTGAACAGTTTGATGATTAACACAGAGCTGGGAAACTATAAACTATTTGTTTCAGAATTGTTTAGGTATTTAAAAAAGATAAAATAAATTATAATTAAAAATATGCAATCATTGATAGGAACTGGAGTTGCGCTAGTAACACCATTTAAAAAAGATTTTTCAATTGACATTGAAGCTTTACAACGAATTGTAAATTTCTCTATTGCTGGAGGAATTGAATATCTAGTTGTTATGGGAACAACAGCAGAAAATGCTACCCTTACAGCAGAAGAGAAAGAATTGGTTATAAAGACAGTAATCGATGTCAATAAAGGAAGACTGCCTCTAGTTTTAGGAGTTGGAGGAAATAATACTATGCAGATTGTTGAAGAATTAAAAACAAGAGATTTTAGTGCTTTTGAAGCAATTTTATCTGTTTCACCATATTATAATAAACCGACTCAAGAAGGAATTTACCAGCACTTTAAAGCAATTGCTGAAGCATCTCCAGTTCCAGTTATTCTGTATAATGTTCCAGGAAGAACTGCAAGCAACATGCTTCCTGCAACAGTTGTTCGTTTAGCTAATGATTTTGAAAATATCGTTGCAATAAAAGAAGCTGCAGGAGATATGGCTCAAGCAATGCAGATTATTAAAAATGCTCCAAAGGATTTCCTAGTAATTTCTGGAGATGATATGCTGGCATTACCAATCGTTTTGGCGGGTGGAGCAGGGGTAATTTCTGTTATTGGTCAAGGTTTTCCGAAAGAATTTTCAGAAATGATTCGTTTAGGTTTGAATAAAAAAGCGGCAGATGCGTTCAAAACGCATTATTTTTTATCTGATTCTATCGATATGATTTTTGAACAAGGAAATCCAGCTGGAATCAAACAAATCTTCCAAGCCCTTGGAATTGCTGAGAATACGGTTCGTCTTCCATTAGTAAGTGTTGACGATTCTCTGGCAAATAGATTAAATGAATTTGTAAAAAATAGTATAAAATAGACTTGAAATTTGCTTCATTCTATTATACTAAAAAATATTTTGTAGTAGCTAAATTAATAACTAAATTTGCCACCGAAACTTCGGTGTGATTTTGCTTTGGCAAATTGTCTGAGAGATCATAATAAAAGTAAGAAAATGAAAAAAATAGTATCATTATTAATTGTTGTTGTCCTTTTTTGTTCTTGTGGTGAATACCAAAAAGCTTTAAAAAATGAAGATGTAGCAGCTAAATTTGACATGGCAACAAAGATGTATGATGCTGGTAAATACAGTAAGGCAATCCGTCTTTTTGAGCAGTTAGCGCCGTCTTACAGAGGTAAACCTCAAGCAGAAAAGCTATTTTACATGTTTTCTCAATCCTATTACAAAACCAAACAATATTATTTAGCTGGTTACCAGTTTGAAAGTTTTGTTTCTGGTTACCCACGAAGTGAAAAAGTACAGGAAGCGGCCTTTTTGGGTGCTTATAGTTATTCAAAATTAGCTCCTGTTTACAGCTTAGATCAAACAGATACTGTAAAAGCATTAGAAAAATTACAAGCTTTCATCGATAATTATCCAAACTCAGAATATCTTGCACAGGCAAATGAGACTGTACAATTATTAAATGGTAAATTAGAGAAAAAAGCATACGAAAATGCGAAAGGATACAATACAATTTCAGATTATAAATCGGCTTTAATAGCTTTTGATAATTTTATCGCTGATTTTCCTGGAACACCTTTTAAAGAAGATGCGCTGTTTTATAAATATGATTCAGCTTATAAATTGGCAATCAATAGCGTGCCTTCTAAAATGGAAGAGCGTTTAAATGTTGCAAAAGTGGCTTACGGTAACTTAATTAAGTTTAAAAGCGACACAAAATACAAAGTTAAGGCAGACGAAATGAATGCCAGAGTAGAAACAGATTTACAAAAATTTACTAAATAAAATAAAGTCATGGATTTAAAAAAGACGAATGCTCCTGTTAACACAATAACTTACAATAAAACAGTTATTGAAGAGCCAACAGGAAATGTGTATGAGGCAATTACCATTATGGCTAAAAGAGCAAATCAAATTAACTCTGAGATTAAAAAAGAATTGACTGAGAAATTAGAAGAGTTTGCTACTTATAATGATAGTCTTGAGGAAGTTTTTGAAAATAAAGAACAAATTGAAGTTTCTAAATTTTACGAAAAATTACCAAAACCACACGCTTTAGCTGTTCAAGAATGGTTAGACGGGAAAACTTACCACAGAGGTTCAAACAAATAATATAGTACAATGTCAGTTTTAAACGGGAAGAAAATTTTACTGGGTGTTTCCGGTGGAATTGCAGCCTATAAAACAGCCACTTTAGTACGACTTTTTATAAAAGCAGGTGCACATGTCCAAGTGATAATGACACCTGCTTCTAAGGATTTTGTAACCCCGCTTACATTATCTACCTTATCAAAAAATCCAGTACACTCAAGTTTCTTTAATCAGGATGATGAAGAAGCAGTTTGGAACAATCACGTGGAATTGGCTCTTTGGGCCGATATTATGCTGATTGCGCCTGCGACTGCAAATACGTTATCTAAAATGACAACAGGAAACTGCGATAATCTTTTAATCGCGGCCTATTTATCTGCTAAATGTCCAGTATACTTTGCACCAGCAATGGATTTGGATATGTACAAACATCCATCAACTTTATCTAGTTTTGCTGCCTTAAAACAGTTTGGAAATATTATGATTCCTGCTGAAACTGGTGAGCTTGCAAGTGGTTTGTCTGGTGAAGGCCGAATGGCTGAACCTGAAAATATAATTGCCTTTCTAGAAGCTGATTTGGAAAGCAAATTGCCTTTAAAAGGAAAAAAAATACTAGTTACTGCCGGACCGACATACGAAGCAATAGATCCCGTACGTTTTATAGGAAATCATTCTTCTGGAAAAATGGGGTTTGATATTGCTAATGAAGCAGCAAATTTAGGTGCTGAAGTATTTTTAATTGCAGGTCCAACAAATTATAAAGCAAAAAATGCGTTAGTAAAAGTGGTTGATGTAGTTTCGGCTCAAGAAATGTACGATGCTTGTCATTTGTATTTTGATGAAGTTGATGCTGCGATAGCTGCTGCAGCTGTAGCTGATTATAAGCCTAAATTTGTTGCAGATCAAAAGATTAAGAAAAACGATGCGTCATTTTCGATTGAACTTGAAAAAACAAAAGACATATTGTCTTCTTTGGGTGCAATCAAAAGAAATCAGTTTTTAATCGGGTTTGCATTAGAAACTGAAAATGAAATTGAAAATGCTAAGTTGAAAATTCAGAAAAAAAACTTAGATTTGATTGTTCTAAATTCCTTGCAAGATAAAGGAGCAGGTTTTAAAAAAGAAACCAATAAAGTAACGTTTATTGATCAAAATTTTAAAATCGAACCTATGGAATTAAAATCAAAAGAAGCAGTAGCGGCTGATATTTTAAATAAAGTGATTCTTCATTTTTCAGAACGATAATTTAAAATGTATGCCGAAAACAACAATAGGAAACTATTAATGTTTGTGAAATTAAATATGTAAAAGATTATGAGTAAGATAGTTACGCTATTGGTGTTTTTGAGCTTTGGTTTTGTGCAAGCACAACAGTTAAATTGTACAGTAACTATTAATACAGAACGGCTTACGAATCCTAATAATCAGGTTTTTAAAACGCTTCAAACTTCTTTGTCAGAATTTGTAAATAAAACAGATTGGACAGGAGCAAATCTAAAACAAAACGAAAGAATCAACTGTTCGATGTATATCACATTATCATCAAACAGTTCAGACCAGTTTACGGGAACTATTCAAGTGCAGTCTTCAAGATTGATCTTTAATTCTACCTATTCTTCGCCTGTTTTTAATTACAACGATAAAGATTTTAATTTTAGGTATACAGAATACGAGCCGTTGTTGTTTAATCCAACTACTTACGATTCGAATTTAGTTTCTGTGATCTCGTTTTATTGTTATGTAATTTTGGGTATGGATGCAGATACTTTTCAAATGGGAGCCGGCAATCAATACCTTCAAACTGCACAAAATATTGCTAATGTGGCACAGCAAGGAGGCTTTAAAGGATGGAGCCAGGCAGATGGATTGCAGAATCGCTATTATTTGATTAATGATATGATAGCGCCAACTTACAGTGATTTGCGTCAAACGATGTTTGCTTATCATTCAGGTCTAGACGGGATGAGTGCAGATTTGAAAGCATCTAAAGAAAAAATTAAATCATCATTACTGCTCATAGGTAAACTAAATTCGGTTAAACCAAATGCGTTTATTACCCGGGTTTTCTTTGATGCCAAATCAGATGAAATTGTTTCTATTTTTTCTGGTGGTCCAAGTATTACAATTACCGATTTAACGGATGTCTTAAATAAAGTTTCTCCGTTAAATTCTACAAAATGGTCACAGATTAAATATTAATTCTGTTTTCATTTTAAAAATTTTCTCTAACTTTTATTTTTATAAATCCCCCTATGATTACGTCACTGTCAATTAAAAATTATGCGCTTATCGAAAAATTAGCTATAGATTTTTCTAAAGGTTTTTCTATAATTACAGGTGAGACAGGAGCGGGAAAATCTATTATTTTGGGCGCCATTGGTCTTGTTCTGGGTAAAAGAGCAGATCTTACTTCCTTAAAAAATAAAGAAGAAAAGTGTATTATTGAAGCCCATTTTGAAATTGGAAAATACAATTTAAAAGAATTTTTTGAAGCTAATGATCTGGATTATGAAGATGAAACGATTATTAGAAGGGAAATTCTTCCTTCTGGAAAATCGCGTGCTTTTATAAATGACAGTCCGGTAAATCTGCAAGAACTTCAAGAATTAAGTTTCTATCTAATTGATATCCATTCGCAGCAGCAGACTCAAGAATTATCAGATGAAAACGTACAGTTTAAGATTATTGATGCGATTGCGTCTAATGCTGAAATAATTTTAGAATATCAAAAGCTTTTAAAATCTTACAAATCAGATAAATCAAAATGGAATGCTTTGCTAAAAAAACAAAGTGATTCTGGTAAAGAACAGGAATACAATACATTTTTATTGAATGAATTGGTTGCCGCACAGTTAAAATCTGGTGAACAAGAAGAATTAGAGGCCGATTATGAGAAGCTGAATAATGTTGAAATAATCAAAGAATCTTTAGATAAATCATTATCGATTGCAAATGAAGAGCAATTTGGTGTTTTTCATAACTTGAATGAAATTAAAAATGCCTTGCAAAAAGTAGCTTCTTTTGCACCAGAATATCAAAATTTATTTGAAAGAATTACGAGCTTAACAATTGAATTTGATGATGTTTCTAAAGAATTAGTGAATTGTTCAGAAAAATTATTGAATGATCCTGTTCAGTTAGAAGTAGTAAGTCAGAAATTGCAATTGATTTTTAACTTACAGAAAAAACATCAAGTAAGTTCTGTTGATGATCTGCTTCAAATTCAAGCAGATTTAGGAAATGCTTTGTTGGAACTCGACAATATGGACGAAGAAATAGCTTCGTTGTCTAAAATTATTGAAGAAAAGGCAATGGAATTAGACAATTACGCAGATAAGATTCATCAGAATAGAGTAAATGCAATTCCTAAACTTTCAGAACAATTGGTTTCAATTTTAGAAACATTAGGAATGCCGAATGCTCGTTTTAATATGGAATTAAAACCTTCTGAAACGTATTTCCAAAACGGAAAAGATGAATTACAATTCTTATTTTCTGCCAATAAAGGAACCGATTTTGGTTTGTTGAAAAAAGTAGCTTCTGGAGGAGAAATGTCTCGTATTATGCTTGCTGTAAAAGCAATTTTAGCAAAATATTCTAAACTACCTACTTTGATTTTTGATGAAATTGACACAGGAGTTTCTGGAGAAATTGCAATAAGAATGGGAGAGATCATGAAAGAAATGAGCAATACCATGCAGATTTTTGCTATTACACATTTACCTCAAATTGCAGCAAAAGGAGATTCTCATTTTAAAGTTTCTAAATCTACAGTTGGTGACGATACACAGTCAGAATTAAAATTGCTGTCTCAAGAAGACCGAATTTTAGAAATTGCTCAAATGTTATCTGGAGCAAATGTCTCAGATTCAGCTTTGAATCATGCAAAACAATTATTGAATTAAAACAAAACAATGGAAAGTTTAAGTTTTTATGAAAATCAGTTTATAAAAGCCGATGCACTTATTTCTGAAGGAAATTCTGCAGATGCAAAAGAGCTGCTGGAAGAAATTTTATCTCAATATCCTGATTTTGGTAAAGCACACAATCATTTGGGATGGATTTACTATAATAAATTAAGTGATTTCGAAAAAGGAGTTTATCATTACAAACTTGCAATGAAATTTGATCCTAAATATCCCGCTCCGTACTTAAATTACACATATTTGCTGATTGATATTGGAAGATATGCTGAAGCAAAAGAGCATATTAGCTATACTTTATCTACTTTAGAAAATGCAGATAACTCTACATATAACAGTGAATTAGGAAGAATGGCTGAATATGAAGGTCAATATACTGCGGCTTATAAGTATTACAAAGAAGCAAATAGAAATGCCTTAAACCCAAATTTTATTGACAATATGAAGGCTAATATGAAAAGGGTTAAGGATAAAATGTCTATTTTTGAAAAATTAAAACTGAAACTGAAATAATACAAAAAAAATAATTTGCAAAGATGATTATAGAACCTAGAATGAGAGGATTTATTTGTTTGACTGCCCACCCAACGGGAGCTGAGCAAAATGTAAAAAATCAAATCGAATACGTAAAATCAAAAGGAGAAATTGAAGGACCTAAAAAAGTTTTAGTAATTGGAGCTTCTACAGGTTTTGGTTTAGCTTCAAGAATTACGAGTGCTTTTGGTTCTGATGCTGCTACAATTGGAGTGTTTTTTGAAAAACCACCAGTTGAAGGAAAAACAGCTTCTCCAGGATGGTACAATTCTGCGGCATTCGAAAAAGAAGCTCATAAAGCAGGTTTGTATGCAAAAAGTATCAACGGAGATGCTTTCTCAAACGAAATAAAAAGAGAAACGCTAGATTTAATCAAAGCAGATTTAGGACAAGTTGATCTTGTAATTTATAGTTTAGCTTCGCCAGTTCGCACAAATCCTAATACAGGAGTTTTGCACCGTTCAGTTTTAAAACCAATCGGACAAACTTTTACAAACAAAACAGTTGATTTTCATACAGGAAAAGTTTCTGAAGTTTCAATCTCTCCAGCAAACGAAGAAGATATTGAAAATACAGTTGCTGTAATGGGAGGTGAAGACTGGGCAATGTGGATCGATGCTTTAAAAGCTGAAAATTTATTAGCAGAAGGCGCTACAACAGTTGCATATTCTTATATCGGGCCATCTTTAACAGAAGCAGTTTACCGTAAAGGAACTATTGGTCGTGCAAAAGATCATTTAGAAGCTACTGCATTTACAATTACAGATAGTTTACAATCAATTGGAGGAAAAGCGTATGTTTCTGTAAACAAGGCTTTGGTAACGCAGGCAAGTTCTGCAATTCCAGTAATTCCTTTGTATATTTCTCTTTTATACAAAATCATGAAAGAAGAAGGAATTCACGAAGGTTGTATCGAGCAGATTCAGCGTTTATTCCAAGATAGATTATACAATGGTTCTGATGTTCCTGTAGACGAAAAAGGAAGAATTAGAATTGATGACTGGGAAATGCGTGAAGATGTACAAGCTAAAGTGGCTAAACTTTGGTTAGAAGCTACAACAGAAACGTTGCCAGAAATTGGAGATTTAGCTGGATATAGAAACGATTTCTTAAATTTATTTGGTTTTGAATTTGCAGGAGTTGATTACAATGCAGAAGCAAACGAAGTTGTTGAAATCGAAAGTATCAAATAATATATTTTACTTCATGTAAAACAGAAAACCATCAATCGAAAGTTGATGGTTTTTTTGTTAAGATACTGTATCTTTGTTAAAATTTTAAACAAAAAAATTACCCTTTAATACTGCACAATCTGCTATGATTTTTTCTTTAATTATACCCGTGTATAATCGTCCAGATGAAGTTGATGAACTTTTAGAAAGTCTCTCAAAATCTGATTATAATGAAGCTTTTGAAATTGTTCTTGTCGAAGATGGATCTTCAATACCATGCCGGGATGTGGTCATGAATTATCAAGGAAAACTTAATATTTCGTATTATTTTAAAGAAAACTCCGGCCCTGGAGATTCTAGAAATTTCGGAATGCAAAGGGCTAGGGGAGACTATTTTATCATTTTCGACTCAGACTGTATTATTCCTTCAAACTATTTAACAGAAGTTCGCAAAGAATTGGATAAACAGTATGTAGATTGTTTTGGTGGTCCAGATAGAGCGTTAAAAAGTTTTTCTTCTATCCAAAAAGCAATCAATTTTGCGATGACTTCTTTTTTGACTACTGGAGGAATTAGAGGAGGCTCTGAAAAGATAACTAAATTTCAACCGCGTAGTTTTAATATGGGGATTTCTAAGAAAGCTTTTGAGGCTTCAAAAGGTTTTGGCAACATTCATCCAGGAGAAGATCCTGATTTATCTATCCGTTTATGGAACTTAGGATTTGAAACTAGACTGTTTTCTGAGGCTTATGTGTACCATAAAAGAAGAATTGACTGGGAAAAATTCACTATTCAAGTAAAGAAATTTGGCCTTGCAAGACCTATTTTAAACAGCTGGTATCCAGAACATAACAAGCTGACTTTTTTCTTTCCAACAGTATTTATACTAGGTTTATTATTAGCTTTTTTATTGTTAATTTTCAATATTCATATTTTATTACAATTATATTTTGTATATTTCGTTATAATTTTTCTTACATCAACGGTTCAAAATAAAAGCGTTAAAATAGGATTTTATTCTGTAATAGCAGTTTGGAAACAATTCTATGGATACGGAACCGGGTTTTTAGAATCGTATGTAAAAATAATTTTATTGAAAAAGAATCCTCAGGAAGCTTTTCCACGTATGTTTTTTAAAGTATAAGATGACAAAGGTTATTGGCTTAACAGGAGGAATTGGCAGTGGTAAAACAAATATTGCAAACTATTTTGAAGAAATGGGCGTTCCTGTTTACATAGCAGATAACGGAGCAAAAAATGTAATGAAGTCTGGCGCGATTGTTGAAGAGGTTAAAATTGCATTTGGCCAAGATATTTTTGACGGAGAAGTTTTAAATCGAGCAAAATTAGCTCAGATAGTTTTTAATGATAGAGAACAATTAGCAAAATTAAACGCAATTGTGCACCCAGCTGTAAAAAGAGATTTTGAAAATTGGATGAAGGATTACAAAAATTTCGATTACGTTCTTTATGAAGCTGCAATTCTATTCGAAAGCGGACGTTATAAAGAGTGTGATGTAATTATAACAGTTACAGCTCCAGAAGAGGTTAGAATTGAGCGTGTTATAAATCGAGATAAAACGACCAGAGAACAAGTTTTAAGCAGAATGAAAATGCAGTGGAATGACGAAAAACGAATTTCTAAGAGTAATTTCGTGATTAATAACGAGAATCTTAAAATCGCTAAGGAAGAAGTTGTTAAAATTCTTAAAATTTTGAATATAAAACAAAATCAGTCTTAAATGTTAATATTTGGTTAATGTATTATTTAGTATATTGTTAAAATATTAATTTTGTTTCGATGAATAAATTATTTTTTAGAATACTTGTTTTATTGATGAGTTTGTCCTTAATCGGGATAATTCTGGTTCAAGTATTTTGGTTCAATTCTTCGTTCAAGAATAATGAAGAGCAGTTTAAATACCACGTAACCCAAGTTATTGGAAATGTTGCCGACAAACTCGAAAAGCAGGAACAATACAAATACTTTGTTGACTATAACAATCTAAAAAACAGTACAGGAAAAGAACCTAAAAAAGAGGATCTGCTGGAAGTTTATTACGTTCAGAGAAATAGTAAAACAAATAAAACTATAGTATATTCTAATACTTTATCCTCTGAAGATTACGGTATCAGTAATTCGTTATTTAATAAAAAGTTCTCCAGCGACAGATTCAAAAGCTTTAATTCTAAAAGAGTAACTGAAATTTATAATAGTAACAGTTTAATTGATCAAAATTCTTTAAGTCAGAGCGTAATACCTGATATGAGAATTGAAAAATCAGGAACTTTAGAAATGCTTAGTAAAATGCAGCGCGATATTGCAGTAAAAGATTTTACTGATGTATTGCCGATTGAAGAAAGGGTTAATAAAGAAAAATTACAAGGTTTACTTAAGAAAGAATTAGCAGAATACGGTGTTAAAACCAAGTTTGAATTCGGTGTTCTGAATAATGGTATTCCAACAAAAATTAAATCTGATGATTTTCATTACAATAAAGATGCAAGTTATCAAGTTCCAGTTTTTACTGATAATGAAGGGAATAGTAAATATGAATTGTACATAACATTTCCAAATAAAAAGAAATTTTTATTATCAGAATTGTTAAGTATTACCATTCTTTCGATAGTATTTACTTTAATTATAATTGTTGCATACACAAGTGCATTAAATCAATTACTGCGTCAAAAACATATTTCTGAAATCAAGACAGATTTTATTAATAATATGACGCATGAGTTTAAAACTCCAATTGCAACAATAAATTTAGCACTGGATGCTATTAGAAATCCACGAATTATTGAAGATAAAGAAAAGGTTTTCAGATATCTACAGATGATTCGAGATGAAAATAAAAGAATGCATGCTCAAGTTGAAAATGTTCTTCGTATTTCGAAATTAGAAAAAAGAGAACTGGATATCACAAAAGAGCCAACGGTAGTTCATGATATTATTGATGATGCAATCGAACATGTGAATCTGATTTTAGAAGACAGACAAGGTAGTGTTGTAAGACATTACAATGCGGCAAGAACGACTTGTTTGGTAAATGAAGTGCACTTTACAAATGTTTTGGTTAATATTTTAGAGAATGCTATTAAATATTCGCCAGATGTTCCAAAAATCGAAATCTTTACTGAAAATGTAAAAGATATGATTTTGATCAAAGTAAAAGATCATGGATTAGGTATGAGTAAAATAGCTCAAAAACGAGTTTTTGAAAAATTCTACAGAGAACATACCGGAGATTTGCACAACGTAAAAGGCCACGGATTAGGTTTGGCTTATGTAAAAAGAATAGTTGAGGACCATAATGGTCAAGTATATGTAGAAAGCGAAAAAGGAAAAGGTAGCACCTTTATAATTAAAATACCATTAATAAATTAAAATATGGAAAATACTAACAAAAGAATACTTTTAGTAGAAGATGACCTAAATTTTGGGGCGGTTCTTAAAGATTATCTAATGTTAAATGACTTTGAAGTTACTTTAGCTAAAAACGGTATGGAAGGTTTCGAAAAATTCAAGAAGGACGTTTACGATTTATGTATTCTTGATGTAATGATGCCTTATAAAGATGGTTACACATTAGCAAAAGAAATTAGAGAAAAGAACAGTGAAGTGCCAATTATCTTCTTAACGGCAAAATCGATGAAAGAAGATGTTTTAAAAGGATATAAAGCTGGTGCAGATGATTATTTAAATAAACCTTTTGATTCAGAAGTTCTTTTAATGAAAATTAAAGCGATCATTCAAAGAAAATCTGCTGATACGAAAGCAGAGCAAGTTCAGTTTGAATTTAATATCGGTAAATTCCATTTAAATTCTAAACTTAGATTCTTGACTTTCCAAGATGAAGAGCCAATTAAATTGTCTCCAAAAGAGAATGAATTGCTTAAAATGCTTATTCTTCATGAAAATGATTTAATGCCAAGAGAATTAGCTTTAACAAAAATCTGGAGAGATGACAACTACTTTACTTCAAGAAGTATGGACGTTTACATCGCTAAATTAAGAAAATACCTTAAATCTGATGAAGATGTTGAAATCCTAAACATTCACGGAGAAGGTTTCAGACTAGTAGTAAAAAGCAAAGTTTCTGAATAAATTCACACAAAAAAATATAAGCTCTGAGAAATCAGGGCTTTTTTTATGCCTAAATTTAAATAGAAATTAGGCCAATCTTGTCATTTCTACAAAGGGAAATCTTGGCAAGAAACTCCGCAACAAAATTTCAGCCTTTGTCAATTTTTTTATAATTAATTTTAATTTGAAGTTTTAAAGGTGTATTCCTAACAGTTTTTCATTTTTTTTCTTATAAAAGTGAAAATAAAAGTAAAGTCTTTTTTAGGTTTAAGTTTTTGATTTTTAAATAGATAAAATGTTGTTTTCCGATTTCGGAAAGTATGTCGAATTATTTTTAAAGAAAATTCTTTAAAAATAATTTGGAAATTTAAAAAAGTATTATGAATATTTGCAGACGAAAAAATAATAACCCTTTAATAACGAAGAAAAATGTTTGTACTTAAATCAACATCACAAAGCTTCACACCAAATAGATTTGGTGCAGCGCTTCTTCGTGGCTTATTTCAATCTTAGAAATACATTTTTAGATATATAAAAAAGCCCGAAGACATTTAGTTTCGGGCTTTTTTTATTCTAGACACTTCAAACTTTCCCGAACATCGATTTTTAGTATTTATCCGTCAGGATAAAATGTTTAAGCCTATTTGGCTGTTAATTTAATACGCGTTAATTTTTTTTATGGAAAATTATACGGTAGAGGAGTATGCATTATGTACTCGCTTTAAAAGTAAAAGACGAAAGAAAAGAGTAGTAAAAGAAGATTTTGAAAAACAATTAATTCAGTTAAACAAATTTGAAGATGAACTTTTGGAAAAACGAAGAAATTTACCATTAGTTCAACTAGAAATTCCTTATCAAAAGGGATGGCAGCGTAATTTTAAATTAAGAGATGATGTTGCGAAATCAAGTGAAGCTTTATTTTACAGTGAATTATTAGAAAAAATAAATACATGGCAGTTTTCTCCTGAAAAATCTTTTAAAAGAAAGAAAAAAAGAAAAAGTAGAAATGTGTATGTTGAAAAGATTCAAACTGTAAAAGAGTTTTCTGAATGGGAATGGAAAAGTTCAAAACTAGAATTGACCGAAAAAGAAAAAGCACTTTTTTATAAGAGAGAACGCTGGTGCAGTAATTGTAAACGATACAAAATTCACTATGTGTTTAGTCAGCCTTGGCGATATGTGCTTCGCGTTAGTCCGTATATGATAACGCATACAAAAATGGTCGATTCAGATTTAGAAAGTCAAATTCAATCTATTCGAAATTATATTGAAAATCACAATCTACGAAATAGAATAAATAAAATACTAGGCGGTTTTTCTAATGGATGGAAATTTTATAGACCAGAAAATCCAAAAGAGAAGAATCCAATTAAAAATAAAAGTAGGCATTCATTGTATCAACAATATGCAGACGAAATGATAGAAAATCATGGGAAATAAATTATCCGGAAAAGACCTAATTAAATTGGGCTTTCCAAAAAACAATTCAATAAATATCGCCTTAGGGCAGATAAACAGATATAGAAAAAGAGAAAAAAAAGAATCTATTCTAACAGAAGCAAAAGATGTTTTGTTGCATCCTGAAAAGTATGAAGGAAACGGAACTTGGGGAAAAGTTGCCGAAGGTTTGATTAAACCCGTTCAGGTAAGAATGCATCAGCTTAAAACAACACGAGTTCCTTTTACCATTTTTGGTGAAAATGAAATCGATCAGCAGGCAAAATTTCAATTGTATGATTCATTAAAACTGCCCGTTTCGGTCGCAGGAGCTTTAATGCCAGATGCACATTCGGGTTACGGACTGCCAATTGGCGGTGTTTTAGCAACAGAAAATGCTGTAATTCCGTATGGAGTTGGTGTTGATATTGGATGCCGAATGAGTCTTTCAATTTTTGATTTGCCGGCTTCTCATTTCAAAGGGAGAGAACATCAGCTGGAAGCAATTTTAAAGGATAATACAAAATTTGGAATGTACGAAGCACATGCATCTCGAGTAGATCATGATGTCTTTTATAAAAGAGAATTTCAAGATATTCCTTTGTTAAAGAATCTTTTGCCAAAGGCTTACAAACAATTGGGAAGTTCTGGCGGAGGAAATCATTTTGTTGAATTTGGAATTGCAAAAATCGATAATCCAGAGAACGAGTGGAAATTAGGAAAAGGCGAATATTTTGCTGTTTTATCGCATAGCGGTTCCCGCGGATTAGGAGCTAACATTGCAAAACACTACACGTATTTGGCAACAAAACAATGTCCGTTACCAAAAAATGTACAGCATTTGGCATGGTTAGATTTGAATACACATGACGGACAGGAATATTGGCTTGCTATGAATTTGGCAGGAGAATATGCAAAAGCATGTCACGATGATATTCATAGAAGAATTGCCAAAGCGATTGGGAAAAGAGTGGTAGTAACAATAGAAAATCACCACAATTTTGCTTGGAAAGAAATCGTAAACGGTCAGGAATGTATTGTACATAGAAAAGGCGCAACACCTGCCGCTGAAGGTCAGCTTGGAATTATTCCGGGATCTATGACTGCTCCAGGTTACATCGTTAAAGGAAAGGGAAATGCCGAAAGTTTAAACTCGGCTTCACATGGTGCGGGGCGTTTGTTTTCAAGAGCTAAATGCAAAAGTACTTTTACGCAAAGCGAAATTAAAAAGGTTTTGAAAGCCAATGATGTAACCTTAATTGGAGGAAATATAGACGAAGCTCCAATGGCGTACAAAGACATTGAAAAAGTAATGGCAAATCAAGCGGAATTAGTGGAAGTTCTAGGAACATTTACTCCGAAAATTGTTAGAATGGATCGATAAAAAATTAAAGATTATGGAACGATTTCAAGATGAAAATAAGTACTTAGGACACTTCAATGATGAATTTACAGTTAAATGTCCCAAATGTGGATCTAAAGCTGTTGTTATTTGTAAGACCAAAGAGGATTATCTCGTAATGGTTTTTGAATGTAAAAAATGCTTTTGTCAGCCAGATCGTGCAATTCCAAAATATGTAGCTTATGGCAAAAAGTATTGCAGCAATTGTTTTGAAAAGTTTGAGTTTGAATCACAGGCTTTAAAAATCAAACCTCTTACTTATAAAACCACATGTCCGCATTGTAAATTTCAAGAAGAAGGGAAATTTAAGATATATGAAATTGTAAAAAAAACAGAGTTTGGTGATGGTTTAAAAAGAGAAAGATATTACAACTTACCATTGTGGTTTCAAAAAGAAGTAGATGGTAATCTTTTTTGGGCTTATAACCGAGATCATATTGATTATCTGGAAAGATATATTAGTGCAGGTTTAAGAGAGCGTAATTCAAAAATGAATTTAAGTTCAAGTTTGGTAGCTCATCTTCCTCAATTTGTAAAAGCAGCAAAAAATAGAGAAAAGCTGCTTAAAATTTTAAAGAAATGGAAAGAATAATTCAGATAACAGCGGGTCGCGGACCTGCAGAATGCACTTGGGTGGTTGCCCAAGTGCTTAAAAAAGTTTTGGAAGAAGCAGACGAACAACAGCTTGAAACAGTTTTACTGCAAAGAGAAGCTGGAACTGAAAATGGAACTATAGAAACGGCTTCCATTGCTGTAAAGGGCAAAAATGCAGATCAGTTTGTGGATTCTTGGATAGGAACAATTCAATGGATTGGTCAAAGTCAGTTTAGGAAAATGCACAAACGCAAAAACTGGTTTATTGGAGTTTTTGAAATTGAAAAGCAAAAGAATGCTTCATTTTCTGAAAACGAAATTCAATATCAGGCAATGAGAAGTTCGGGAGCTGGCGGACAACATGTGAATAAAGTAAGTTCTGCGATTCGGGCAACTCATATTCCGACGGGAATTGCAGTTGTGGCAATGGACAGCCGTTCGCAGCATCAAAACAAAAAACTGGCAACAGAAAGATTAATTAAAAAAATAGAAGACGAGAAATTAATCCAGCTTAAAAATCATGTAGGAAAACAATGGGAAAACCAGCTGAATGTTGAGCGTGGAAATCCTATTAGAGTTTTTACCGGAAGTGATTTTAAAAAGAACAAAGTAGAGAAAAGTTACAAAGGAACTCGTCAGAAATTAAAAAACGATTTACGTAATGAAAACAATTGATAAATACCTTTTTCAGGCTTTGGATAGTTATCCGTATTCGCTTGAAGAAACTATAGAATCTTTAGATTATGCTTTTTCTTATGATTCTAAAAATACAATGGTTTTGTGTTTGTACGGAAGGATCCAAGCAGAGCAATTAATGAATTATGATGATGCTAAAACTTATTTTCAAGAAGCTTTAGCGATTAATATTCATGCTCTTGAAGTTTATCCGCATTATTTGCAGACTTTGATTTTGAATGAAGATTATGAAGAAGCTCAAAAACTAATTGATTTTGCATTGACGATTAAAGGAATTAATAAAGCTGATATTTTTGCAAAGAAAGCGGTTCTTTTAGAGGTACAACATAAATTTAAAGAGGCTTTAAAAGAAATTAAACAAGCAAAACTTCGTTCGATTCAGCATGATTATGATTCTGGAATTAGTGAAGTTGAAAAACGAATTAAAGGAAAAATGGATTTGCAGGAAAAGAAGAAACCTAAAGAAAAGAAGAAAAATTCTAAAAAGAAATCAAAATGATTTTAAAAAATAATCGATGTAATTTTGCATCGATTATTTTTTTACCTAAAGTTTGTCATTTCGACGAAGGAGAAATCTCCATAAGTATCTCCGCGACGAAAATCCAATCTTTGTAGAGTTTCTTACGAAGATTTCTCCTTCGTCGAAATGACAATATTGCGGAAATGCTGGCTATTTTGTTTGCCACAAATTACACAAATGTGAACTAATTTTTTAGCCACAGATTAAAGGATTATCACAGATTTTTATTTGTGGAAATTTATGTAATTTGTGGCTAAAAAAAATCATTTACAATCTTTTAATCTGTGGCATAAATTTTATTTCCAATGCAATTCTAAAGCAAAACAATTTTTGTCCTCTTTTGTAATACTGAATGTTGTAGCTGAATTATCTTCATTGTCACTTTCATGAATAACAACTTGATCGTTTAGTGAAAGTTCTTTTAAGAAATTCATTTCGAAGTTTTTTACTTCGTCGAAATGACAATATTGCGGAAATGCTGGCTATTTTGTTTGCCACAAATTACACAAATGTGAACTAATTTTTTAGCCACAGATTAAAGGATTATCACAGATTTTTATTTGTGGAAATTTATGTAATTTGTGGCTAAAAAAAATCATTTACAATCTTTTAATCTGTGGCATAAATTTTATTTCCAATGCAATTCTAAAGCAAAACAATTTTTGTCCTCTTTTGTAATACTGAATGTTGTAGCTGAATTATCTTCATTGTCACTTTCATGAATAACAACTTGATCGTTTAGTGAAAGTTCTTTTAAGAAATTCATTTCGAAGCTTTTTACTTCTTGTTTTAGAATTCGCTTTGCATCAACATGATCTAAGCACCATTCTAAATATTTTACATTATTAGCATGATTTACAATATCTAAATCCGATAAATAGACCGTTTTTTCAAAAACAGATTCCTTTTCAGTATTGATATTTATTTTAGAAAAACCTTCGACAGTTGCTCGGTTTTCTGGGAATAATTCGAAATGTTCAAAGGGTAAAGCCAAAGCTTCTGGACGACGTGCTTTGGTGTTAAAAACTGCCCAATAGGTTTCGCTTCCAACAATCTTTTTGCCGTTTACGTACATTTCAAGTGCACGAACAGAACGTGAATTTTCAAGGCTGTTAATCCATGTTTTTACGGTTACAATATCCTGCCATTTTGGTAATTCGGTAATTTCTACACGCATTCGGCTTAAAACCCAGGCTTGATCAAATTCCTGCATATCTGTAAAACTGATACCGCCAACTTCTGAATGTGCAGCAGCGGTAAGTTGTAAAAGATTACATAAATCGGTGTACTTTAAATAACCAGTAGATGTACATTGCGTGAAATTGATTTCCCAGTCTTTGCTTAAAACTGATGTGAAATTTGGAGATATTGGCATTGGTGAATTTTAGATTTTAGATTGTTGATTTTAGATTTTTGAAGAGAATAGAAAATAGATTATAGAATAAAGATTTACTTCACTTGCTTTTCTATATATTCTATAATTTGTTTTCTGTCTAACGCATAATCAAACCACTTGGTGTTTTCATTTCGTTTGAACCACGTTAATTGTCTTTTTGAAAATCTTCGTGTGTTCTTTTTGATTTCTTCTATTGCAAAAGGCAAAGTGAATTCTCCGTCAAAATAACTAAATAATTCTCTATAGCCAACGGTTTGCAATGCATTTAACTCTTTGTTAGGATAAAGAGATTTTGCTTCTTCCAGCAGTCCCGCGTTCATCATAATATCTACGCGTTGGTTGATACGGCTGTAGATTATTTCTCTTTCGGCATCTAAACCAATTAGAATAGGAGTGAAGTTTCGTTTGTTTTTCTTCTGATTTAAAAAGGAAGAATAGGGCTTCTTTGAACCAATACAAACTTCTACAAAACGCATCATTCGCTGCGGATTTTGTAAAGTCTGCGGATTTTCGATTGTTATTTTTTGATAATAATCTGGATCTAAATTTTGTAATTGTTCCTGAAGATATTCGATTCCGAGTTTTTCGTAGTTTGAATTTACTTCTGTACGAACTTCTGGAGCGATTTCTGGAAATTCGTCGAAACCTTTTAAAATAGCGTCAACGTATAGTCCTGAACCGCCAATTAGAATGGCAAAATCATTATTTTGATGTAATTCTTCGAGTTTTAAAAGTGCTTCTTTTTCGTAATCGCCAACGGTGTAATTTTCAAAAATCGATTTGTTTTGAATGAAATGATGTTTCGCAGCGTTTAATTCATCCTGACTTGGAACTGCGGTTCCAATGGTCATTTCTTTGAAAAACTGACGGCTGTCGCAGGAAATTATTTCGCATTTAAAATGTTGTGCCAAGGCAATACTCAAGGCTGTTTTGCCTATTGCTGTTGGTCCGACGATTGTTATTAGGTATTTCATATTTTTTAGCCCAGATGGAAATGGAAACCCCGGACTTATATTTGTTTGTTTTTTTTGGTATAAAAAAGCGACCAACGGAAGCTATTTTTATGCCTTAAAAAAACAACAAAGATAAGGAGGAGTTGCAATGTACAGCTGGATTAGCTCCTTAAATTAATTATTTTGGTAATTCTGTTCCGCATTGATAGCAAAATTGGGCATTGTCAAAATGGACTTGAGACTGACATTTTTTGCAGGTTCTTTTTGTATTTACGGCATTGTTGTTTAAACTCTTTTTTGCAAATTCGGCAGTTACAATTCCGGTTGGAACAGCGATGATTCCGTAACCTAAAATCATTACGAAGGCGGCAATAAATTGACCGAGAGGAGTTTGGGGCGAAATATCACCATAACCTACAGTGGTTAAGGTTACAATTGTCCAATAAATTCCCATTGGAATACTGGTAAAACCTGAACTTCTTCCTTCTACTAAATACATTAGCGAACCAATTATAATGGTGCTGATTAAAACGAAGTAAATGAAAACGAGAATTTTTTCTTTGCTGGCTTCAATGGCTTCTTTTAGCTGATAGGATTGATGCGAAATTTGTGGAATATGGAGAATTTTAAACAATCGGAAAAAACGTAATGCTCTAACGATAGATAAAATGCTGGCTCCTGGAAAAAATATCGATAAGTACATGGGTAAAACTGCCAGTAAATCGATGATGCCGTAGAAACTGAAAACGTATTTAACGGGTTTTTGGATAGAGATAATTCTCAAAATATATTCGATAGTGAAAAATATTGTGATTACCCATTCGCAAATCCATAATATGTTATGATATTTTGAACTGATGCCTTGAACGGTATCGAGCATTATCAGGAGAACGCTTAATAGTATTAAACCTAAAAGAACCAAATCAAACATGCGTCCTAGTATGGTATTGGTGCCATATAGGATGATTTTGATTTTTTCTCGAAAGATTTCGTATTGTGATTTTTTCTTTTTCATATCTGTCAAAGATATTGAAAGTTTTGTTTTGTTAAAAATTTAGAATTTTTATTGATTTGCTCTTGCGAATGTAGTTCTGAATGATGCTTTTTACATCGCGATTGTGCTGCATAGGAATCAAGATATTCTTAAGAATATCAATATTTGTAATTTGATAGTTTAAATCGTAATAGGCGTAACCTAAATAGATTCCGTTTTCGATTAAAATGGCGCTTCGTTCGTTTATATTTCGTCCTCTATCTATTAGAATCATGTTTTTATTTTCGAAACTATTTTCTGAAATAAACTGCTGAACTCTTACATTATAAATTTCCGGGCTCACTTCGCCAATGCAGGCGCCGTCGCATTCTTTTATTTTATATTGAAAACACTCTTTCTTGGATATATATAATCCTGTCAGTTTCTGGCACAATTGATATTTTGCCGTGAATTTGAAAAGTGCATTTTTGCCTTCTTGTAAAGATGCAAAAGAGATAATTTCTCTTTTGCGTCCGTCGGCTTTTTCTAATTTTAGATTGAGGTAACCGTTTGCATCTTTTTCTGCGTACAAAGCAAAAGGAAAAAAAGATTTTTTCTGCGAACGATTGTAAATTGGTCTGTTTACTTTTATTTCCTGACTTTCTTTTAAAAGTGCGATTAATTCGCTTCCGGTTTCGTCGTACGTTATCGTAAAAACTTCTGCCTGAATTCTTTTGCTTTTGGTTGTAATGCCCGTAAAATGCTGATTGATTCTTTTTTTTATATTTTGGCTTTTGCCAATGCAGATTAGTTTTCCAGCTTCGTTATAAATATAATAAACGCCCGTTTTTGCAGGCATTTGATTCATGATGTCTAGAAGTTTTGGAGCGATTCCTTTTTCGATTTCTAGTTTAATGAAGTCTTTTACGATTGTTTTTTCGACATCTTTTTCTAAAAGCATTTTAAAAAGCTTTGTCGTTGCCATAGCGTCTCCGCTGGCACGATGTCTGTCTGCCATAGGGATTCCCAGCGCGCGGACAAGTTTTCCTAAGCTGTAAGACGGTTGTTCTGGGATTAATTTCTTGGCAAGTTCAACTGTACAAAGTGTTCTGGCTTCGAAATCGTAGCCTAAACGGCGGAATTCAGTGCGCAGGATTCTATAATCAAAAGAAGCATTGTGCGCCACAATTACACAATCTGAAGTAATTTCGATGATGCGTTTTGCGACTTCATAAAACTTTGGTGCAGACTGCAGCATAGCATTATTGATTCCTGTCAGTTTTACGACAAAGGGCTGAATGGGAATTTCGGGATTAACAAGGCTAATGAATTGGTCAACTACTTCATGCCCGTCAAATTTGTAGATGGCGATTTCGGTAATTCCTTCCTCATTAAATTGTCCCCCAGTGGTTTCTATGTCTAATATTGCGTACAAATTCAGTGTTCAGTCTCAGTTTTTAGTATTCAGTAAATCTACAATCTTTAATCTAAAATCTACAATTCTAGCGTCCGCCAAAAATGCTGCTTCCAATTCTCACCATTGTGCTTCCGCATTCAATAGCAAGTTGGTAATCTCCCGACATTCCCATTGAAATTGTTTTTAAATCAACAATTTGTAGTTTTTGAACGGAATCAAAAATCGATTTTAAATGTGTAAATTCTTTTTTAATTTGGTTTTGGTCTTCGGTAAAAGTTGCCATTCCCATTAAACCCAATATACGAATATTTTTCAATTCTTGGAACTCTGGAGAAGTTAAAAGTTCATTTAATTCGTTTTCGTCCAAACCAAATTTAGATTCTTCTTCGGCAATATAAATTTGAAGAAGGCAATCTATAATTCTATTGTTTTTTAAAGCTTGTTTATTGATTTCTTGTAATAATTTCAAGCTGTCAACGCCGTGAATCAAAGTCACATAAGGTGCCATAAATTTGACTTTATTTGACTGAACATGACCAATCATGTGCCATTGAATGTCTTTTGGCATTTCTTCCCATTTGTCGGTCATTTCCTGAATTTTGTTTTCTCCAAAAATGCGTTGACCAGCTTCGTAAGCCTGCATCAAATCTGAAACAGGTTTTGTTTTTGAAACGGCAACTAGAGTTACGTGTTCAGGTAAAGTTGATTTTATTGTATTTAAGTTTGATGCTATTGACATTATTAATTTGTTTTTTTGGAAAGCTCGATGTTTAATTTTTTATTTCCTTGTGACGGAATGTAAAAATCTATTTTTTCATTTTCGATTTTTAATTTAGTATCAAATCCTGGCCCTTTTGTATCATCTTCAAAACGGGTATAAAATGAACCCATGTCACTTTGAAAAAGTTTTCCAAATACTTTATCGTAGCATTTAAAAGAACCACAACAATAACCAGTTACTTTCTCGTCAAGATTTACAACTATAATTTTAAATTCAGATTCAATCTCTATATCTCTTAAATATAAAATTAAAAAATTGTGTTTTCGCTTTTTATCAAAACTTTCAGTGCTTTTAAAGACACAATTTTTATATATTTTGTTGTTGATGTCTAATTGATAGTCATCATCTTGCTCTAAAACTCTTGCTATTCCAAATAAATAATTAGAAGTTATGGGTTTGTAATAAAAAAGAGTAATTGAACTAAAGATTAATAAAATGATTATAGCGATTATTTTTTTCATGTAAATGAAAGTCTATAAAAACTGCTTCGAAATTTTCTCTGCTTTTTTACTTTCGCTGTAATCGTAAAAACCTTCTCCAGATTTTACACCTAACTTTCCAGCTCTCACCATATTTACTAAAAGTGGGCAAGGAGCATATTTCGGATTTTTGAATCCGTCGTACATTACGTTTAAAATTGCAAGACAAACATCAAGTCCAATAAAATCAGCCAATTGAAGCGGTCCCATTGGGTGTCCCATTCCTAATTTCATTACGGTATCAATTTCATAAACTCCGGCAACTTTATTGTATAATGTTTCGATTGCCTCGTTTAACATTGGCATTAAAATTCTGTTCGCCACAAAACCAGGATAATCGTTTACTTCAACAGGAACTTTACCTAATTTTTCGGATAAACTCATGATGATTTTGGTCACTTCATCGCTTGTATTGTACCCGCGGATGATTTCAACCAATTTCATAATCGGCACCGGATTCATAAAATGCATTCCGATAACTCTTTCTGGATGTGCGACAACAGCTCCGATTTGTGTAATTGAAATTGAAGAAGTATTGGTTGCTAAAATCGTATTGTGTGAGCAATATTCATTTAATTGTTTGAAGATGTTCAGTTTCAATTCAACATTTTCAGTAGCTGCTTCCACAACTAAATCTGCACCTACAACACCATCTTTTATGTCTGTGTAAGTAATAATATTGGTGATTGTTTTAGCAACATCATCTTGCGTAATTGTGCCTTTAGACAACATTCTGTCTAAATTGGCTGCAATAGTTGCCATTCCTTTATCTAATGATTTTTCAGAAACGTCGATTAATTTTACAGTAAAGCCACTTTGCGCGAAAGTATGTGCAATTCCGTTACCCATTGTTCCTGCTCCAATTACAGCAATTATTTTCATATTACTTTGATATTATATTTTACGATTTAGCCACGAATTCACTAAATTTTCGTGAATTTCGTGGCTAATTATTTTTTAAATTCTAAAAATTATTTTTCGAAACAATCAATGATTTGATACGCTACACGCAATGCATCTGTAGCTTGATCCAATGTTACAACTGGAGTTGTATTGGTATTGATTGCGTTTGCAAAAGATTCTAATTCATCCAAAATTGCGTTGTTTTGCTCAACGTCTGGATTTGTGAAATAGATTTGTTTTTTTACGCCTTCTGCATTTTGAAGAATCATGTCAAAATCTCCAGGAGTTTCTGGTGCATCTTTCATACGAACCACTTCACATTTTTTCTCTAAAAAGTCAACAGAAATGTAAGCATCTTTTTGAAAGAAACGAGATTTACGCATGTTTTTTAATGAAATTCTGCTGGCAGTTAAATTTGCAACGCAGCCATTTTCAAATTCAATTCTTGCATTCGCAATATCTGGAGTATCGCTAATTACTGAAACACCGCTTGCGTGAATATCTTTTACTTTTGAATTAACAACGCTTAAAATAGCATCAATATCATGAATCATCAAATCTAAAACCACAGGAACATCTGTTCCACGCGGATTAAATTCGGCCAAACGATGCGTTTCAATAAACATCGGATTTTCGATCATGTTTTTTGTTGCAATAAATGCTGGGTTAAAACGCTCAACGTGTCCAACTTGCCCTTTTACATTGTATTCTTTAGCTAAAGCGATAATTTCTTCGGCTTCGTCTACCGTATTGGCGATTGGTTTTTCTATAAAGATGTGTTTTCCTGATTTGATGGCCACTTTAGCACATTTCGAGTGCGAAAGGGTTGGAGTTACAATATCAATCACGTCGACAGCGTGAATTAATTTTGCAATTGTGTTGAAGTTTTTATAGCCAAATTCTTTTGAAATTCTTTCGGCATTTTCTTGATTTTCGTCGTAAAATCCAACTAATTCGTATTTGTCAGATTGTTGTAATAAGCGTAAATGTATTTTACCAAGATGACCAGCACCTAAAACTCCTACTTTTAACATGAGAATGTATTTTAAACAAAAATATAATTTATTTGTCGAACGGAAAAATGAATTTAGGTAATTGTTAATTGTAAATTGTAAATTGTAAAATGTTAGTTGTTAGTCGGATTTCTTGTTTTCTATTTTGTCACCTTGAGCGTCCCGACACTTTGGGAGAAGGACATAAAGTTTGGACACACAGAAATGAGCTTCGACTTCGCTCAGCCTGACAACGCATAACTCTTAACTCTTAACTCATAACTCATAACTTATTTTTAATTTAAAATCAATATTTGAAATCCTGTTTTGTTTCTTATTTTTGCAAAATAAAACCCACCCATTTTGAAAGACACTGCCAAACATCAAGGACTTCGCAATCAATTAGTAAGCACTTTAGAACAAAAAGGAATTACTGATAGAGCTGTTCTAGAAGCGATAAAAAAAATCCCAAGACACCTTTTTTTAAATTCAAGTTTTGAAGATTATGCTTATCAGGATAAGGCATTTCCTATAGGTGCAGGACAAACTATTTCGCAGCCTTACACAGTTGCTTTTCAATCGCAGTTATTGGAGGTTCAAAAAGAACATAAAATTTTAGAAATTGGAACTGGTTCTGGTTATCAGACAGCAGTTTTATGCATGCTTGGCGCTAAAGTATTTAGTGTCGAAAGGCAAAAAGAATTGTTTAAAACGACATCAAATTTATTTCCGAAATTAAATATCCGTCCAAAACATCTTTCTTTTGGAGATGGATATAAAGGATTGCCAAACTTTGCGCCGTTTGACAGCATTATAGTTACAGCAGGTGCGCCATTTATTCCGCAGCCTTTAATGGCTCAGTTAAAAATAGGAGGAAGACTAGTTATTCCGTTAGGAGAAGATGTTCAGATTATGACTTTATTGATTAGAAAAAATGAAACTCAATTTGAAAAACACGAGTTTGGAGAGTTTAGATTTGTTCCTTTATTAGAAGATAAAAATTAAGAAAAAGCCCGATGTATTCGGGCTTTTTTATTGGGTCAAAATTGAGATATATCGTTCTAAACTTTCTTTTTCACTTTGTGCGATAAATAGAAAAAAATCTTCTTTGTCCTTCTTGGTCTGAGCAGTTTCCAGCGATTGATAATATTGCATTCGATTTTCATAATCACCTTTAATATTAGCGATTGGATAACCTTTTTGCATTAAAATCAAATTCATAATTAATCGTGAAGTTCTTCCGTTTCCATCAATAAAAGGGTGAATTGTAGCTAATTTTACATGCATTTCAGCCGCTAAAATAATTGGATGTACTTTGTTTTTATTGATTTCGTACCAAATAAAATATTCTTCCATTTCCTGCGGAACCATTAAAGGCTGCGGAGGCATGTGAGTACTTCCTTGAATCATGACCTGAACTTTTCTGTAACGGCCGGCATCTTCTGGAATTATTCCACGAAGAATTAAATTATGGATTGATAAAAGATCACGTTCATTCAAAGAATTGTTTTTATTTATCAATTCTTTTATAAATCCAATAGCTTCTTGGTGATTTATGGCTTCGAGATGTTCACGCATACTTTTTCCAGAAATAGTCAAACCTTCATTGATAACCATGTCCGTTTCGCGAAGCGTCATTGTATTTCCTTCAATTCGATTACTTTCAAAAGTATATTCTAACTCTAAAGCTTGTTTAATTTTAAAACTATCATACTGGCGATAAGAATCTAATTTTTCTTTTAAAGCATCAATTTCTTTTAAGATTTTTTCTAATGCGCTAGATAATTTAAGATTTGAAACCGTTTTGTTGTATTTAATTTCATCTTCGGCGACTTTTAAAGCCTTCAACGCAAATTCATCATCACCAATTTCATAAAGAATTTTTTCTTTAAGCCAAGCTACCATCAAAGTTTCATAATCAATCTCCAAAAGTTGAGATAACTTAATGATTTGATCTTTCGTTGGTTTTCTCGTTCCAGATTCAAACTTGCTTATTAAAGCCTGATCAATACCAGCAAGTTGTGCTAACTCACGAGTCTTTAAACCTTTTTGCTCTCTGGCATTTTTTAAAAGAGATTTCATTATGAATAACTTAGTCTTGACAAAATTAGTCATTTTTTTAAGGAAAATAAAAGCAGTATTTTAGAAATAATGCCTTAATATTTTTTATTTTGGCGGAAGCGAACCGTCTTTTCTCATTTCTTTTACAACAGTTTGCATAATTGCATCGACTGTTTGTCCTAAATCTGTCACATTTTGCGATTCTGTAGTTCCTGTCCAGATTAATTTATTTTCTTTTAATGAGAATATATTAGTTTCTACCATATATAATGTGGCTTCTTGATAATAGCCGGGATCATAAAAAGATGGAGAATACATTCCGTACCAATTTCCAAAACCATAACCGTACATTCCCGTATACATTCCATCAAAACCTCCGTAATACATTCCGGTATAGGTGCCGGGAACATAAGTTGTTTCTTTTTCTTTACTTACAAGCCGCATTGTTATTACGCCGTCAAAATTTTCATCTTGTAGAATTTTCAATTTTTGTTCCTTTGTAAGCGCTTTAGTTGTTTCGTTTAGATATTGATACGAAGTTCTAAAAACAGGATTATTTGCAGCAATTCGATTTTCGGCAACTCTTCTAGATGCTTCGTCTTTTACCAAAACAACTACTAAAACCTTTTTGAAATTTTCTTGAGCAACCGTAATTTTTGGATCTCTCCAGCTGTTTACAATAGAAGTATTGCTGCCACAACTAGAAAATAGAACTACAGCAAAAAACAAAAGTAAAGTCTTTTTCATATTTTAAAGTTAAATTGGTTATAAGTAAAAATAACGATAAAATATTAATAAATAAGGCTTTACATAAATTAAAAAAGCTTTTTAGTTAAAAGCTTTTTTAATACGATCCAAATCTCTTTTCGTGTCTTGTTCTTTTAGAGATTCTCGTTTGTCGTAGTTTTTCTTTCCTTTACAAAGTCCAATTTGCAATTTAGCCAAACCTTTTTCATTGGTGAATAATTTCAAAGGCACAATCGTAAGCCCTTTTGCTTGAACGCTTTTGTGAAGTGTCTTTAATTCTTTTTTATTAAGAAGTAATTTTCTTTCGCTTCTAGATTTATGATTGAATTGATTTCCAAACGTATATTCTTCTATATAGGTATTGATTGCAAAAAGTTCCATACCGCTAAACTCGCAGAAACTCTCTGTAATATTGGCTTTTCCTAAACGTATAGATTTGATTTCTGTACCAGTTAAAACAACACCTGCAGTATAGGTATCGATTATTTCGTAATCAAAACGGGCTCTTTTATTTAATATATTGACTGATTTTAACATGGGTGCAAATGTAAGACAAAATTGAAAAACTTTATACTCGCTAAGATAATTAAAGTTTTTTTTAAATCTATGATTTTAATCAGGCTTGAGCAAAAACCTTACTCATAAGTTTGCTCTGTAATTAAAAAAAACGAAATAAAATGAAAAAAATTGTAACATTATTGAGTATGGTGTTAATTGGTTTAACTGCGAAAGCTCAAGATTCTTCTCAAGGATTAAAAGGTACATGGTTTGTAACTTCACAATTTGGATATCAGCAGACTAAAACAAGCGATGTAAAAAGTACAAATATTTCTGTATTACCAATCGTTGGAACGTTTGTAACACCATCTGTAGCTGTTGGAGCTGCAGTAGGGTATATTAACGTAAAAGCAGATTCTAATGCAGGAACAGCAGCAAAAACAGATTTAATTGTTGCGGAGCCGTTAGTAAGAAAGTATTGGAATGTTGCTGGTTCTCTTTATTTCTTTGGACAATTAGCAGTGCCAATTATTTCAGGGAAAGAAAAAGAAAGTGAATTAAAAGTTACTCAAGTTGGTGTATCTATGTCAGGTGGATTTGATTATTTTGTAACTAAAAATTTCTCTGTTGAATTTTCTTATGATTTAGCAAACTTTACATCCACAACACTTGATCCTAAAACTGGAGAAAAAACAACAGTTACCAATTTTGGCTTAGCGCATGTAGCAAACGTAGATCCGTTTTATAATACTGCTTTAGGCGGAAGTAATCCTAATTTGACTTCTCCAATTTCTGTTGGATTTAAATTCTTATTCTAATTTATTCTTTATTTGATTAATGTAAAATTCAATTTAGTAATTTTGCAAAAAAGAAGACCATACTTTTTGAGTATGGTCTTTTTGATATTTTAAAAAGTAAAAAATGCAAAATCAATCCAAAGATCCGTTACACGGAATTACACTTCAAAAAATTGTCGAAATCTTAGTCGACTTTTATGGCTTTGATACTTTAGGAGAATTAATTCCTGTAAAATGTTTTACATCCAATCCTTCTTTGAAATCTAGTCTTACTTTCTTAAGAAAAACAGATTGGGCAAGAAAGAAGGTAGAAGAACTTTACATTAAAACATTGCCTAAATTAGGTTGATGTTTTATAGTTTGTACGAAATCATGACACCACCACGATAAGGTAGCCATTCGCCACTTTTATTCCAGTTGACTGTTTTTTCATATCTTCCTGGAGTTCCGTCATTGTATTTACCGTGATAAAATCCTTGGTGCCAGCCTCCGCCAACAAAAAAGTCAAGTACAAATTTATCATTTAATTTAAGGTTGTAACCTACTGTAGCTCCAAGTCTGTAACCAAAACCATCTTCATATTTATTGCTGTCCCAGTAATTCCATTTTTGTAATTTGTAGCGGTCAGCTCCAATGTGACCTCCTACATAAAAACCATTATATTTTTCGTTAAAATGATAACGAATTTCTGGTGTAAATGTAGCAAACTTCATAGGATTCTTTCCGTCAAACGAATCCCAGAAAGAAACCATTAAATCAGCACTAAAAGTAGTTTTTTCTCCAATACTGGTTTCAATACCAATATTTGGAATTAATACTAAGGCAGTGGCGCCATTAAATTTGACAAAAGTCTGGCTATGCAATTGAGCAGCTAATAGAAGAACGGTAAAGGCGAGTATTTTTTTCATGGTATTTTTAATCGCAGGTAAAATTTATTTTCGGCACAAATATAACGTAACTAAGTTCTTACTATTGCCGATTGACCTACTTTTAACAAGATTATTTTTTGTCAGAATCTAATAATGAATTTAATTGTTTAACAATGAATAAATTACCTTATCTAAAAATTTTCCGTCATAGAAGTCAGACTCTTTAAAATGTGCTTCTTTAACAAAGCCGCATTTTTGTAACACTTTTTCAGAAGCATGATTTTCGGGATCAATAACAGCTTCAATAGAGTGCAGCTTTAAATCTGTAAATCCGAAGCCTATTAATTTTTTTACAGCTTCCGTAACAATTCCTTTTCCATGAAAATCAGGATGTAAAATATAACCAATCTCCGAACGAAAATTTTCAGGTTGCATCCGGTAGAAACCAATAATACCTAGTAATTTTGGATTACCTTTAAGTCTGATAGCCCAATTAATACAGATGTTCTCTTCAATTTTTTCATCAATCATTTGAATAAGTTCCAGAGCTTCTTCATCGTTTTTAACTAAAGGTCTCGGAATATATTTCATGGTTGCAGCATTAGAACGTATTTCGAAAACGTCTTTTACGTCTGCTTCGGTTACTCGGTCTAATATTAGCCTATCCGTTTCTATTACGGGAAAGGGAGAAAAATTAAATTCTAACATCTTTATGTTTGTTATAATATTGTAATAGTAAATTTTGCCGTGAAATTGGTATTTTCATCCAAAATCAAAATGCCTTCTTTTTGGTATAAATCTCCAGTATTTTCATCAGTATCAGAATAACCTAGCCAAGGCTCAATGCAAATAAACGGCGCATTTTCTTTTGTCCATAAACCTAAACTTGGAAAATCCTTGTAATCAACTTTCACGTAAGGTTTTGAATTTTTTAGAATAGTCAATGATTTTGAATCTAATGTTTTAAAAATCAAAGCATCATTTTTAAAAAGCTCATAATTTAAACGAACTTCATTGTTTGTCGTTTCTAAAATTTTAGTTTTAGAAGAAATCAAATCATTTTCCAGTAAATAATATTTTAGCTGTCCTTCTTTTTCAAATTGCAGCGCATAATCTTCGAAATTTTCAGGCAAAGCAATCGCTGGATGCGCGCCAATTGAAAACGGCATTTTTTCTTCTCCTTTATTAATTATATTATATTCTAAAGATAAAGCGCTTTCGTTTAAAGTATAAATAAGCTGTAATTCAAAATTAAAAGGATATTTTTTTAGAGTTTCTTCAGAAGATTTTAGAGAAAAAACGGCTTTATTGTCTGTTTTCTCAATCAATTCAAATTCCATATCACGGGCAAAACCATGTCTTGGCAATTGATATTCTTTCTCATTGATAGTGTAAGTGTTATTTTTTAAAGTTCCAACAATTGGAAAAAGAACTGGAGAATGTTTTCCCCAAAAATCAGGATTTCCTTCCCAAATATATTCATTGTTCTGATTGTCTTTTATAGAAAATAACTCGGCTCCAGCATGTTTGATTGAAGCGCTTAGTTTTGAATTTGAAATAGTTGTAGTCACAATTTTAAGTATAAAAGGATTGTTTTTTATAGTGATGTAAATATATTTTATAAAATTTAGTTTTCTTGTAAAATGAGCTAATTTATTTTATTAATAAAATTTTGCTAAAATTGAATTTATGTTTTGAAATTTCTCTTTAATAGCTTTTTTTTTCATTAATTTGCTACATAAACAGCTAAAAAATATGAAAAAGCAATGTGCAAAAGCCATTTTAACCGCGGCTTTATTTTTTGGGATTTCTTCCGTTTGGGCGCAGCAAACTCCGTCAGCGACAACAACAAATCCAGTAAATAATTACAATTATCATGATGCCTTTGGACCTCATTTTTATACAAAAAATGGGACTTCAACTCGTGCAGCGAGCGGTCAGCCGGGAGTTGAATACTGGCAGAATAGAGCCGATTATCAAATCACAGCAAAATTAAACGGTACAACAAATGAGATTGTTGGTACAGACGAAATTACATATACGAATAATAGTCCAGACAAACTGGGTTTCCTTTGGCTGAATTTAGATCAGAACTTATTTAAAGAAGATTCTAGAGGAAACGCTGTCGTGCCATTGACTGGAAGCCGTAACGGAGCTCAAGGACAAGTTTTCGAAGGTGGAAATAAAATTAAATCTGTAAAAGTTATTTCTGGCGGAAAAACTAAAACAGAAGTTGAGGCAAAGTACATTGTTACAGATACTAGAATGCAAGTTTTTCTTCCACAGGAATTGGCAGGAAAAGGTGGTTCTGTAAAAATTAAAATCGAATTCTCTTTCATAGCACCATTTGAAGGGTCTGACAGAATGGGAGTTTTAGAAACTAAAAACGGAAAAATCTTTACAATTGCGCAATGGTATCCACGTATGTGTGTGTACGATGATGTAAGAGGATGGAATACGCCTCCATATTTAGGAGCATCTGAGTTTTATTTAGAATATGGAGATTTTGATATAAAATTGACTGTTCCTGGAAATCACTTTGTGGTAGCTTCTGGAGAATTGGTTAATGGTCAGGAAGTATTTTCTGCAGATCATCTTAAAAAATATAAAGAGGCTTCAAACAGCGATAAAACGGTAACAATTCGTTCTGAGCAAGAAGTAGCTTCAACTGCAAATACAAACGCTGGAACAGAAAAAACATGGCATTATAAAATTAAAAATGCACGTGATTTTTCTTGGGCATCGTCTCCTGCATTTATCTTAGACGGAGCAAAAATTAATCTTCCAAGTGGTAAAAAATCTTTAGCATTATCTGCTTATCCTGTTGAAAGTGCAGGGCAGGGAGCTTATGGACGTTCTACAGAATATGTAAAAGCTTGTATTGAACATTATTCTAAACAATGGTTCGAATATCCTTATCCAGTTGCGACAAACGTTGCAGGAAATGAAGGTGGAATGGAATATCCTGGAATTGTTTTCTGCGGATGGAAATCTAAAGGACAAGACCTTTGGGGAGTTACAGACCACGAATTTGGTCATATTTGGTTTCCAATGATTGTGGGTTCAAACGAAAGATTATTCGGCTGGATGGATGAAGGATTTAATACTTTTATCAACTCATTGAGTACTGCGGCATTTAATAACGGTGAATATAAAGAACCGGCAACAGATTTACATGAGCAGGCAGAGCCATTTACAAGACCTGATTTAGAAACTATTATGAGTTCTCCTGATAATATGAAGGAAGCTAATATTGGTATGTTGTGTTATTTTAAACCAAGTGCAGGTTTGGTAATTTTAAGAGAACAAATTTTAGGAAAAGAGCGTTTTGATACTGCTTTTAGAACTTATATTCAGCGTTGGGCATACAAACACCCACAGCCAGATGACTTTTTTAGATCGATGGAAAATGTTGCAGGTGAAGATTTAAGCTGGTTCTGGAGAAGCTGGTATGTAAACAACTGGCGTTTTGACCAAGGAATTAATTCAATTAAATATGTAAAAAATGATCCTGCAAAAGGGGTGGTTATTTCAGTTGAGAATTTTGATAAAATGCCGATGCCGATTGTTTTAGATGTTAAAACAAAAAGTGGAAAAGTAACAAGAGTCAACCTTCCAGTAGAAATCTGGCAGCGTAACAACGAGTGGTCTTTCAAACATAATTCTACTGAAGAAATTGAAAGCATAACTTTAGATCCTGATCACGCTTTCCCAGATAATAATGGTTCAAATAATGTTTGGACAGCTGGAAAAGGTAAAGTTGAAAAAGATGTAATTTTAGATGGTTATTTAGGAACTTTTGTTACAAATAGAGCGCCTTTAACAATTGAATTTACAGAGAAAAACGGAACGTTAAGTGCTGAAATTACAGATTTCCCTAAGTTTTCTGTGAAAGCTGTTCCGAATGAAAAAGACACATTCGAATCGAAAGGAGCTGGTTTAAAATTTAAATTCAATGAAGCTAAAACTGGTCTTGATATGATTGTTTTAGGTAATGGACAAGTAATTCCGTTTACTAAGAAGTAAAATTTAAATTGCAATATTAAAAATCCCAAATTCCAACTTTTGTTGGATTTGGGATTTATTTTGTTTTAGATTTAAAGTTCAAAGTTTCAGGTTTCAAGTTCTCAAATTTACGTCAGGCAAAAATCTTAGAAACTTAGCACCTTAGAACCTCAGTACCTTAAAAAAACAAACATTACATTAAAAAAATGTTAGAATTTAATTTTTTTGTTTTATAAAATAAAAAATAGTGTACATTTGCAGCGATGAATAAAATAAGTTTACATATAACTTCTTTGTCACGGACAAACTCACCGATTACTTCTCCCGAAGTACGGACACTATCTCTATAGTGTTCACTGAGTTTTATAGCCGTATATTTATTCATATCCATTTTTCATTTTGAAATCACAAAATTTGTCCATTGGACAAACATATCCTAAAAGTATTTATTGTTTTTTAGCTTTTCTTAATCAAGTTTTTGATTTTGAGAATGTTACTTCTTTTATGCTTAATTTTATTGGATTCGATTCTGGATTTCAAACTAAACAACATGCTTTAATTTTTAACTCTAACTTCAATTATTGAAATGAAGATCTCTATTGTTGTTACTCAGGAAGAACACTTCAAATTCGCACAAGAAATCTGCGATACGATAGAATCATCTGCCTTGCTAAGAGGTACGGGGATTGCTAAAAGAACTCCTGAGTACATTCAGAAAAAAATGGCGAATGGTGATGCGATGATTGCTCTGGCCGATGGAAAATTTGCGGGTTTTTGTTATATCGAAAGTTGGGAACACGGAAAATTTGTAGCACATTCTGGTTTAATTGTACATCCTGACTACAGAAGTTTAGGTTTGGCAAAAAAGATTAAATCGAAAGTTTTTGATTATTCTCTAAAGAGATATCCAGATGCTAAAATATTCGGAATTACAACTGGTTTGGCGGTTATGAAAATTAACTCTGAACTAGGTTATAAACCAGTCCCTTTCTCAGAACTAACAACCGATCCGAGTTTTTGGGCTGGCTGTAAAACCTGTACTAATTTCCCAATTTTACAAAGCAAAGAAAACAAAATGTGTCTTTGCACCGGAATGTTGTACGATCCTAAAGAAAAACAAAAAAATCCGCCAAGACATCCTTTTAACGAAGCTGTTTTGAAAAGACTTAAAAAGATCAAACAGGCTTTATTTTTAAACAAAATATTGTCATTTGCATTTTTATTCAAAATTTAATTAGAAAATCTCAAACTGCTACATACGAAAGTATTAGCCTAAATTATAAAAAATGAAAAAAGTAGTATTAGCTTATAGCGGAGGATTAGATACCTCGTATTGTTTGAAATATTTAAAAAATGAAAAAGGATACGAAGTTCACACTGTTCTTGTTGACACAGGAGGATTTGACGCAGAAGAATTATCAGCCATTGAAAAAAGAGCTTACGAGTTAGGAAGTGCACAGCACGCCAACCTGACAATTGTAGATAAATATTATGATAAAGCTATAAAATATTTGATTTTCGGAAACGTATTAAAAAACAATACATACCCATTATCAGTAAGTGCAGAACGTGTTTTCCAAGCTATTGAAGCAATTAAATATGCTAAAAAAGTGGGTGCAAGCGCGATCGTACACGGAAGTACAGGTGCAGGAAATGACCAAATTCGTTTCGATTTGATTTTCCAAACTATCGCTCCAGAAATTGAGATTATTACACCAATTAGAGATTTAAAATTGTCAAGACAAGAAGAAGTTGATTATTTAGCTCAAAACGGAGTTCACTATTCTTGGGAAAAAGCACAATATTCGATCAATAAAGGACTTTGGGGAACAAGTGTTGGAGGAAAAGAAACTTTAACTTCTGCAAAACCATTGCCAAGTGAAGCGTATCCTTCCCAATTGCAAAAAGAAGGAGAAGAAAAAGTAACACTTCATTTTGAGCAAGGAGAATTAGTTGGAATCAACGGAAAAACAGATAAACCTTCAAACAATATTGTAGCGCTTGAAAAACTAGCAAATGCTTACGCAATTGGAAGAGATATTCACGTTGGAGATACGATTATCGGAATTAAAGGAAGAGTTGGTTTTGAAGCTGCTGCACCTTTAATTATCATAAAAGCACACCATTTATTAGAGAAACATACTCTTGGAAAATGGCAGCAATACTGGAAAGAGCAATTAGGAAACTGGTACGGAATGTTGTTTCACGAAGGTCAGTTTTTAGATCCTGTGATGAGAAACATTGAAACGTTCTTGCAGGACACTCAAAAAACAGTAAATGGAACCGTTACAGTTTCATTAAAACCATATCATTTTTCGCTTGACGGAATTGAATCTGAAAATGATTTAATGAACACTGGATTCGGTCAGTATGGAGAAATGAACAATGCCTGGACATCTGACGATGCAAAAGGATTTATTAAGATTTTAGGAAATGCTCAAAATATTTTCTCATCTGTAAATAAATTAGATCACGATTAATTTTAAAAACGAATAATGACAAGTGTAGTTTTGGTTTTAGTATTTTTAATAATACTAATGATGTTGGGACTGGCATTGTTTTTTAAAGATAATTTAGGAACGGTATTTTTTTCTGAAAGAAATTTTATTGCGGGCGTCGTGTCTGTGGTAATAATAGCTGTAAGTTATGTGATTTTGCTTTTTCCAACTCCGTTGGAGCCGTTAAATCAATTAGTTGGAATATTTAGTACGATACCTTTTATGTTAGCATTTTTTGGAGGTGAGTTTATGCTATTTCTTGGATTGCTAATTGAAATAATAATTCTCTTTTTTGTAATTCGCGCATTTTTGCCAGTTAAAAAGAGCATTTAAATTAAAATAATTTTAGTTAAAAATTTAGAAACTATGATTAATGTCGGAATTATTGGTGGTTCGGGTTATACAGCCGGAGAACTCATCAGAATTTTAATGTATCACCCAAAAGTAAACATCGATTTTGTTTACAGCACAACTAACGCTGGAAAGCCTCTTTCTGTAGCGCACCACGATTTGATGGGTGATATTGAAATGAATTTCACAGCCGAAATCAATCCAAATGTGAATGTTGTTTTCTTGTGTTTAGGTCACGGAAAATCGATTTCATTTTTGAAAGAAAATCAGTTTGCAAGTCATACTAAAATCATTGATTTAGGAAATGATTTCAGATTGAATAAAGACGCACATTTCGAAGGAAAAGATTTCATTTACGGATTGCCAGAAATCAATAAAGCCGAAATTAAAAAAGCAAATTATATTGCCAATCCAGGTTGTTTTGCAACGGCTATTCAGTTGGCATTATTGCCTTTAGCAAAAAACAATTTGTTGAATAATGATGTTCATATTAATGCAACAACAGGAAGCACAGGAGCAGGAGTAAGTCTTTCCGAAACTTCTCATTTTAGCTGGAGAAACAATAATTTTTCGCATTATAAAGCTTTTGAACACCAGCATTTAGGTGAAATTGGAGAAAGTTTAGTTCAGCTTCAGGATGATTTTGACAGCGAATTACTTTTTATTCCAAACAGAGGAGATTTTCCAAGAGGAATTTTTGCAACGCTTTATACTTTATGTGATGATAGTTTGGAGCAATTAGTCGCGAAATATGAAGAGTTCTATAAAAACGAACCTTTTGTAACCGTTACAACAACCAACATCAATATGAAACAAGTGGTTCAAACGAACAAATGTATTATTAGTTTATTGAAAAAAGGAAACCGGGTTCTTATAACATCAATTATAGATAACTTAACCAAAGGTGCTTCGGGACAAGCGATTCAAAACATGAATTTAATGTTCGGATTAGAAGAAACCACAGGTTTACATTTGAAACCAAGCGGATTTTAGATTGTTGGTTAACCGTTTAATCGTTCATTCGGTTAATCGATTAAACAAATCAACGATTAAACAATTAAACAAAAGAACAAAATGAACTTATTCAACGTTTACCCATTATACGACATCACTCCAGTAAAAGCAACAGATTGTACAATCGTTGATGACAAAGGAGTAGAATATTTAGATTTATACAGCGGTCACGGTGTGATTTCGATCGGACACACGCAGCCGGATTATGTAGCAAAACTTAAAAATCAGTTAGATCATTTAGGTTTTTATTCGAATGCGATTCAGAATCCTTTGCAGGTTGAATTGGCACAGAAATTAGGAAAACTTTCAGGATTAGAAGCTTATGAATTGTTTTTATGCAGTTCTGGAGCTGAGGCAAATGAAAATGCTTTAAAATTAGCTTCTTTCCATAATGGAAAATCTAGAGTTGTAGCATTTCATAATTCTTTCCATGGAAGAACTTCTGCAGCCGTTGCCGTTACAGACAATAAAAAAATTGTTGCACCAATAAATGCACAGCAAGAAGTAACATTTTTACCTTTAAACCAAATTGAACTGGTTGAAGCTGAACTAGTAAAAGGAGATGTTTCTTCTGTAATTATTGAAGGAATTCAGGGAGTTGGAGGTTTAGACCAAGGAACAACTGAATTTTTTCAGGCATTAGAAAAAGCATGTAAAAAACATGATGTTGTTTTAATCTTAGACGAAGTACAATCAGGATATGGAAGAAGCGGGAAATTCTTCGCTTTCCAGCATCACGGAATCAACGCTGATATTATTTCAGTTGCAAAAGGAATGGGGAATGGTTTTCCAGTTGGAGCGATTTTGATTTCTCCAAAATTCGAAGCAAGTTTTGGGTTATTAGGAACTACTTTCGGCGGAAGCCACTTATCTTGTGCAGCATCAATTGCAGTTTTAGATGTAATTGAAAAATTGGATTTACAAAAGAATGTAAATGAAATTTATGCATATTTCTTAGAAAAAATTAAAGAAGTTGATGGAATCAAACAAGTAAAAGGAAAAGGCTTAATGCTTGGAGTAGAGTTTGATTTTGATGTTGCTGCTTTGAGAAAGAAATTAATTATCGAAAAACACATTTTTACAGGAAGCGCAAACAACAAAAATCTATTGAGAATTTTACCGCCGCTCACAGTAAAAAAAGCGGATATCGATACGTTTGTAAAAGCATTGAAAGAGAGTTTGGAAGAGCTTAAAAATTAAAATCATAGATGAATATATCAAAAAAAATTAAATCAAACAGGATATTTAGGATTTGGATGTATACAGTCAGTCATTCAACATTAATATTAAGAAGTGAAAAACAGTATGCTGATGTTGATTACGATTTTAATTACGATGATCCAGATACTACTATTGATTTAATTTTTAGTGCAGTCGATTTTATTTCTATTCCAGATTGGTTTGATAGTATCGAAATTGAGAAGCATGATGATAAATTTATTTTCAACAATAATGAAAATTGGTTTGTAAAAGCTGTTTTTTGTAATGTTGGAAAATATACAGGAGAGAATGAAAATGATATTTGGCATCGAACTTTAGAATATGATGAAATTATAAATATTCAATAAAAAATATCCTAACAGGTTTTTAAAACCTGTTAGGATAATAAAAGTTTCGATAAAAAGAAACAACCAAAAAACAACCAACAAGAATTATGAAACCATTATCAATTGAAATACGCAATACAGTTTTGCGGACTATGGCAAAGCTGGTCGAACAGGAGCGGAATCAGATTATCCTGACCAATCAGGAAGATTTGAGCGATTACGACGGTTCTGACTTAGCGATGGAAGAACGCCTAAAAGTAGATGATAAAAAAGTAGATGAAATGATTTTGTCGCTTAATCAACTGGCTTCGCAGGAAGATCCCATCGGCATTGAGCGTTTTCATTTTACTCATGATAATGGAATTAAAGTGGTGAATAAAACCGCGGCTTTCGGAACCATTTTAATTATTTACGAATCTCGTCCAGATGTTACAATCGAAGCCGGCGGAATCGCTTTTAAATCCGGAAATAAGATTTTATTAAAAGGCGGAAAAGAATCTCTAAAATCAAATTTAAAGATTGTAAGTCTTTGGCATAAAGCTTTAGAAGAAAATGGAGTTTCAAAAGACTGGGTAGAATATCTGAATTATAATAGAACTGAAACGCAGGCATTTTTAGAAAAACCAACTCAAAAAGTAGATTTAATTGTTCCGAGAGGAGGAGAAAAATTAATTGAGTTTATAAAAGCGCACGCGACTTGCCCGGTAATCATAAGCGGACGCGGCAATAATTTTGTTTACGTTCATGAAGATGCAGATACTGATTTGGCTTTAAAAGTAATTTTAAATGCAAAAACTTCTAAAATTTCGGCGTGTAATGCATTAGATAAAGTTTTGATTAGTTCGAAACTTCCAAATTTTGAAGGTTTTACTGCGATGTTAATCGAAGCTTTAATCGAATCAAAAGTGGAAATTATTGTTGACAAATCGTTAGAAAATTTTGAGAACACCAAAACCATTCAAAACGAAGATATTTGGTACGAAGAGTTTCTGGATTATAAAATCGTAATCGGAACCATCGATTCTCAGGATCATGCGATTGATATGATTAATAAATACTGTGGAGGACATTCGGCAGCAATTATTACAAAAGATAATGAAGCGGCACAACAGTTCATGGAATCGATAGATGCAGCAGCGGTTTACCAAAATGCATCAACAAGATTTACAGATGGCGGACAATTCGGTCTTGGGGGAGAATTAGCCATCAGCACTGATAAACTGCACCAAAGAGGACCAATTGGTTTGCAGCATTTGGTAACGAATAAATGGTACGTTTACGGAGAAGGGCAGATTCGTTAGGATTTTAGAGTTCAGATTTTAGATTTTAGATTGTGAATTAATGATTTTTAAATATTTGAATTTCTTATTGCCAGTCAGTTGGAATTTGGAATTTTAATATTGGAATTTAATTATAAAAACTTAGTGCCTTAGCGCCTTCGTGGCAAAAACAAAAGACATGGCAAAAAAGAGAATTTTATTAAAAATAGGAAGTAATACTTTAACCAAAGAAACCAATCATATTTCGCGGGGAAAGATTGAAGATCTCGGAATTCAGATTGCAGCTTTAAACGATGAATATGAATTTATTATTGTAAGTTCAGGAGCAATTGCGGCGGCAAAGCAATTTGTAAAACTGGACAATCAGGATAAAGATGTTTTTGTAAAACAGGCTTTGGCTTCAATCGGACAGCCACATTTAATGCGGATTTACAATGAGAATTTTAAGGATTTAGGATTAAATACTTCGCAGTGTTTGCTTTCTTATTCTGATTTCGAAAAAGAACAGACCAAAAAGAACATTGTAAATACCATTAATGTATTGGTTAAAAACAATTACATTCCGATTATCAATGAAAATGATACCGTGGCGACAGATGAAATTCGGTTTGGAGATAATGACAAATTAGCGGCTTTAACAGCGGTGTTGCTAAATGTTGACATTCTGATAATTGCAACCAATACAAACGGAATTTACACGAAGGAATCAATTCATAATGAAGTTCCGGAAACCATAAAATTGGTTAATGATTTACAATCACTCGAAAAAGAAATCGGAGATTCAAAATCATCACACGGAACAGGAGGAATGCAGTCTAAAATAGAAGCAGCAGGAATTGCGAAAGCAGCGAATATAGAAACCTGGATTGTAAATGGATTAAATGATAATTTTATTTTGCGTGCTCTGAAAGATGAAATTCCTTTTACGAAAATTTTATAGCCACGAATTCACGAATTATTTTTTTTACTATCTAAACTAAATATTAATTCGAATTATTCGAAAAAATAATCGCAATGATTTGAAAAATAATTCGTGAATTCGTGGCGGAAAAAACAACTAAAAAAGCAAAAACAAATGAACTATATCTCAATAAAAGAAATCAACTCATTATCAAAATGGGTAAATCAAGCGATTAAAATCAAAAAGAATCCGCTTAAAAATCAAAGTTTAGGTAAAAACAAAACTCTAGGAATGTTATTCTTCAATCCAAGTTTAAGAACGCGTTTGAGTACTCAAAAAGCGGCATTAAATTTAGGAATGAACGTTATGGTAATGAATTTTACCAACGAAGGATGGACATTAGAATTTGAAGACGGAGCAGTAATGAATTCTGGAGCTTCAGAACACATTAAAGAAGCGGCAGAAGTGGTTTCTCAATATTGTGATATTATTGCAATCCGTGCGTTTGCAGGTTTGGTGGACAAAGAAAAAGATTATCAGGAAACGGTAATTTCTGGATTTTTGAAATATGCTACAGTGCCAATTGTAAACATGGAAAGTGCTGTGCGTCACCCATTACAATCACTTGCAGATGCGATTACGATGGAAGAATTCAAACCAAGACACAAAAACAAACCAAAAGTAGTTTTATCTTGGGCACCGCATCCTAAAGCTTTGCCACAAGCAGTTGCAAACTCATTCGTAGAAATGATGCAAATGCAAAAAGATATGGATTTTGTAATCACGCATCCAGAAGGTTATGAACTTAGTCCGGAAATTACAAAAGACTGTAAAATCGAATACGATCAAAACAAAGCTTTCGAAAATGCTGATTTCGTTTACGTTAAAAACTGGAGTAATTTCAACGATTACGGAAAAATAACCAACAGCGATCCAAATTGGACGGTAACTGCCGAGAAAATGGCTTTAACAAACAACGGAAAATTCATGCACTGTCTTCCTGTTCGTCGTAACGTAATTGTTGCAGATGAAGTTTTAGATGGAGAAAATTCAATCGTAATTGAACAAGCTAATAATAGAACGTATTCTGCACAATTAGTGTTGCAAAAAATTCTAAAGAAACTTTAAAAGCTTCTAAGATTCTGAGTTGCTAAGCTGCTAAGTATTTCAGAATCTAAAAAAACTTAGCAGCTTAGAATCTTAGTAACTTAGCAACTTATGCAAGTATCAGTAATAAAAATTGGTGGCAACATCATTGACAATCCAGCAGAATTAGAACAATTTTTAACTGATTTTTCTAAAATTGAAGGGCATAAAGTATTAGTTCACGGAGGTGGAAAATCGGCTACGAAAATGGCTCAGAGTATTGGTTTAGTGCCGCAGATGATCGACGGACGCCGAATTACAGATGCTCCAATGCTTGATGTTGTGGTGATGATTTACGCAGGACAAATCAATAAACATATTGTGGCGCAATTGCAGGCAAAAGACAACAATGCAATCGGTTTTTCTGGTGCTGATGGAAATTTAATCCAATCCACAAAAAGAAA
>NZ_CAMLIX010000009.1 GCF_946479975.1 uncultured Flavobacterium sp. | reverse complement strand
GCTCGATGCTTTTCTCTAAATGAGGCATCGCTTTGTCTAAATCGGTAATATCGTTTGAATAACTGTATCTTAAAACCAATAAAGCTGCTTTTACTTTCTCTGAAAAGAAATCAGCGAAAGCCTTGTACGCATGCATATCATTTTTAAGACGTGCAAATTCTTCTTTGTCTTTGGTTACGCTTGCTTCTGCTTTGTCAATAGCTTCAACAGCCAATCTTCCGTGTTCTGTAATTTCAGCAATAATCTGCGTTGGAAGTTCACCAGAATGCGGTTCTTTGTTCCATTCTTTTTTAGCATATTCCAAAAGCAATTCACCCGCAGGTCCGCAAGATTCGTGGAAACCTGGATAAACTCTCCATTTTGACGGATTCACCAGTTGACTTTCGAACATTCCTAATAATAAGGTTTGCCTGTTTCCTTCGGTAATTCCGAAACGTCTTAAGGTTTTTGGAGCAATTTCTCCCGTTTCTTCATACGCTTTTAAAATATTATTTGCAGCTTCTTGCGTTGTTCCGAATTTTGCTGCTAAATCTTTATCCCAGTATTTAACTTCTTCGTTTCTGTCTCTTTTGCTATCCCAAGCATATCTTGCCCAAGCTTTGTACCAAATCCAATCGCGATCCATTTCAAGCAAACGCTCTCCCGATTTTGTTTTATCTGCAGCATACGGCCAATCCCAATAAGAAGCTTGCGGATATAAGTGTAATGCGTTGGCTCCGTGTACGCTGTGCATTGCTTTTACGGTTTTCTGAATAAAATCTGGAGAACCGTATCTGAAAGGTTCTAAGTTTGCCAAAATGTGAACGTTTTCGATGTGAATTGATTTTAGAGCGCTCAACTGTTTGTGCGTTTCGCCCCAAGGTCCGCCTGGCGTGTAAGTCGTCAAAGACTCTCCCGTATATTTACTTTCTGTATAAAGATTTTTGTATAATGGAAGCGATTTCTCCATAACCAAAGGTCCATCCGTATCGTGAGAACGCAAAATAATTGGTGGCTCTTCTGTTTTTCCTAATGCCTGCAAACCATCGCGAACACCCGGGATAATTGTTTTGGTAAACCATTCCACATCATCATCAACGGTATTGATTGCTTCTCCTAAACAAACCATTAAACCTACGTTAGGATATTTTTCGATGAAAGCGGCAATAGATTTTCTGGTATAATCTGACAACAAAGGCGTGATTGGTCTTGAACGATCTTGCGTTTTAATATTGTAATGCTCAGCAAAAGGCTTAGAAACAATGATATTATAAAACATCTGGATTACCCAGATTCCTCTTTTATTAGCCTCAACCGTTAGGAATTTATAGATTTCTTCGTTCTTTTTAAAATCTTCATCGCTTACTTCAACCGCAAACGGATATTCTTTCAGTTTTACTAAAGAAGCAAATGGATGCCCGTTCCATAAATATAAAGAGTTCATGCGGTTGTCTACCAGCATATCTAAATATTTTATCCAAAGTGCTTTATCGTAAAACCAAGGAAAAGTTTCTGGCGTATACGGATATTCGTAAACATCGCGTCCCGGAAGATAAACCGGTTTCTGCATTCCGATACATGCGCCACGCAGAACCATTTCCGGACTGTCGTCAATATTAATTTCTGAAGGAAGCTGACCTGAATTTTTAATACGATCTGCTAATTCTAAAGCGCCATACAAAGTTCCGCTCGCATCTGTTCCTTCCACATAAATTATATTTTTTTGCGTACGAATGTGAAAACCTTCTTTCTTGGTTAATTTGCTGTCGTCTATTTTAGCGCTTTTAGCATTCTTTTTCCAAAAATCGGTTCCTTTTTCTCCAATAACAATTACTTTATCTTTTGAACTTTTCAATTTATCGGCAGCGGTAATTTTGAAACCTTTTGCTGAAAGTGTTTCTGATAATTTCTCTGCTCCAAATTTTGCTCTTGGCGAAGTGACATCACTAACAATAGTAATGTTTTGCGCTGTCGCGAAAGTGACGAAAAAGACTGAAAAAAGTAATTGTAAATATTTCATGGTATGCTGTTTTTGGGTATTCTATTTAATTCCCATGCAGTTTGTCATTTCGACGAAGGAGAAATCTTCGCAAGTAACTCCAAACAGAAATGCAAATATTTGTAGAGTTACTTGCGAAGATCCCTCGTTCCTCGGGATGACAAAAATGAGAGAAGAACTTATTATTTAATTCTGAAAAACTTTCTTCAAGTAAGCCACATTTGCTCCGTAATTGGCCTTCACATTATGCACTTGTGTGACATCTCTGGAACGCTCTACAATCAGCCATCCGCTCCATTTCATTTCGTCCAAAGTTTGTTTGATTTTTGGCATATCGATCGCTGGATCTTTTTCTAACCAAAATTGATCAGTGTTTGAAGCGTGAATCTGCGCTAAATATTTCTTTCCTAATATTTTTAATTCTGAAGAAATATCTCTTTTATTGTCTAAAGCATTCGCAAAGTTGAATGAACTTTTAATGTATTTTGAACCAACTTCGTCTAAAAGTTTTTTCTCTTCTGTCGCGCTCAAAGAAGTTTCAATCGCGATTACACCACCAATTTTCCCCACTTCTTTTCCTGCCCATTGCAATCTTTTAATTACTTCAGGACGCAATTCTGGATTTTTAACCAAATCCGTTTGTGTTCCTAACGGAAGATATGCGGTTTTAACCTTCATATCTTTCATCGTTTTGATGCAGTCGCTGATCATGGGTATGATTTCTCTTGTCGCAAATGACTGCGCATAAAATCCCGACATGGCAATTGAACTGATTCCAACTCCTGTTTCTTTTGATTTATCTAAAAATTTTTGTCTTTCTACCGGATCGCCAAGTTTGCTGTCAAAAGTTGGTCGGTTTCCTAAACCTCCCATGTCTAGTTCGATTCCGTCAGCTTTTATTTCAGATGCCAAACCAAAAGCGCCTAATTTTTGTCTTTTTAAAATCATCCAGTCACAAACCGCCACTTTATATTTTTGCTTTTTGTCTGAAGACTGAGCTGTTGCACAACTGTTGAATGTTGTTGAGATTACAACAAGCATTGCAATTAATAAATGTTTTTTAAATTTCATAGGGATATTTTTTTTGCCACGAATTGCACTAATTTTCACGAATTATATTTTAAAAATTTGTGGAAATTTGTGCAATTCGTGGCGAACTTTTCTTTACTCTTCTTCCGCTTTTACTGCTGTTACGACTTTGTTTTCATCGCCTGGCCAGATTCCGTTTTTGATTGGAAGTGCTTTTAATTTACTTGGATCAACTTTTACGTATTTCAGTTTTTCTCTTCTCCATGTGTACACGATATGAACCATTCCGTCTGAACCTTGAATCATCGAAGGATAAGAATATTGACTGATTTTTGAATCTTCTAAAACCAAAGCAGCGTCCCAGTGAATTCCATCTTTAGAAACAGAAACATTCAAAGGCGTTCTTGGTCCTTTTGCTTCTTTCCCTGGAGGCAGAACGTGATTATAAACCAATAAATGTCTTCCGTCTTTAAGTGTTACAGCATCAGTTCCTGAGTTATTATTTGGAAGTCCGATTAACTCAACATCCGACCACGTTTTTCCGTTGTCTTTTGAGAAAGTGCTGAAGATCGCTCTGTTTCGAGTTCTTCCAATTGCCTGAATACTTCCATCTTTATGAAATAAAATACTAGGCTGAATCGCATTGATTTTTTGTTTTCCTCTTGAAAGCGTATCGCCCATTACCCAGGTTTTTCCGAAATCTGGAGTTGATTCCATACGAAGTCTCCAGCCATCACCTTCGATGCTGGACGGACATAATAAAGTTCCGTTGCTTAATAAAACAGGTTTATTTTTGATTGGCCCTAAGAAACCATCCGGCATTTTTTGAGCTTCAGACCACGTTTTTCCGCCATCAGAAGACCTTCTAATAACGCCCCACCATTCCGATGGTTTTGGTCCAATTTTATAAAATAACATTAAATCGCCACCCGGAATTTGATATAAAACGGGATTCCAAGTTGGTAATCTTGGGCCTTCTTTCATTACTCCGTCGGCCACTTTTATGCCTTCGTTCCAAGTATCACTTCCATTTGGTTTGATAGCAACGTAAATGCACACATCAGGATTTCTTTCGTGAGTTCCTCCAAACCAAGACGCAACTAAATCACCATTTGTAGCTTCGACTATTGTAATCGCGTGGCAAGACGGATAAGGCGCTTTATCGTAAACAAATTGATCTACAAGAATTCCTTCTTTCCAAGTTTTCTTTTCTAAAGCCGATTTACAACTTCCTAAAAGTAAAAGTCCAAACAATACAAATACTAATTTTGTTATCTTCATTCTAAATTTTATTATGAATTAAAATTTTCGATTATAAATACATTCCTAATATTATTTTAGGCAAAAATATTTATTAAGTGTAAAAATAACACTAAAAAATTAACAATGTATCCTGTACTGTCCCGAAATCCTAAAAATGAAATTTATTTAACGTTTACCGCATAATTCCCTGACGAAAGCGTCACTATAACCTGATTTTTATCAGTACTATAAGTGTATGAAGTCTTATTCAGCTTCTGTTTATTAATTAAAACTTTAGAAATATCACTTGCAGGAAGATATACAATTGCAGAACTATTCGCAGGAATAGCAATATTCCAAACTAAAGCCTTTTTATCTTTTTTCCAGTCGCTTTTAATTAAGCCATAAACCGATTCGTAGGAAGCATTTACATAAGTCAATCCAGCATTGAAATCTGGTTTCATAATAATTTGTTTGAAGCCTGGAGTTTCAGGATTGCTTTTGATTCCTGCCATATTTTCGTAATACCAAATCAATAAATCGCCTAAAAGCATGACGTGATTTTGCGAATTCATTGCTGGATCTGCAGTATTTCCGTTCCAAAGTTCCCAGATTGTAGTCGCACCGTTTTCGACCATATAACCCCAACTTGGATACGTTTTATTTGATGCTAATTTGAATGCCAAATCGCCGCGGCCAAAATTGGTTAAAGTTCGCATTAAAAACTGTGTTCCGATAACGCCTGTACTGACGTGACTATTTTTAGTTACTTCAACTTCATTAACCAAGTTTTTAAATATTTTGGTTTGAAGTCCGTCCGGAACCATTCCGAAAGTTAAAGGCAGTAAATTAGCTGTAACGGTATTATTAGCGTAATTGTTTTTTTCTTTGTTTAAATATTTGGCATTGAATGCGTTTTTGATTCTTAAAGCTAATTCTACATAATGTTGAATGTCATTTTCTTTTTTAGAAATCACAGCAAACTTTTTCATGATATTTAAAAGCTGATAATAAAACGCGCTCGAAATCAATTCGCCATCTGTTAAACGAGCAGGATCTCTGGAACGAATTAATTCCAACGATTCTGGCGGAACGCACCAATCTCCGTATTTATCTTTGGTCATTAAATCATCAACCAAATAATTTTCTTCCATATAATCCATCCATTTTTTCATGTTTGGATATTGTTTTTCGACCACTTTTGCATCGCCAAATTGCTGATACAACATATCTGCAACGGTGATATACGTTCCTGGCCAAGTTACATTGTCGCCATAATAACGCCAGAAAGCAGGTGCCACATCTGGAAGTCCACCGTCTATGGTTTGTGAGTTCTTAATATCGTCTAACCATTTTGCGTATAAAGTTTGATTATCAAACAAGAAACTTTCGCCGTAAGCGCCCGTTGTTCTGTCTCCCAACCAAGGCTGACGCTCGTTTCTTTGCGGACAATCAATTGGCATTCCTTTGTAATTCCCGCTGATTCCCCACCAAGCATTCTTAAAAATCTGATTCATTATCGGGTTCGAAGAATCGAAAGTTCCTGTAGTTTGAATGTCATCATAGACTACTTTTCCAACAAAATTTTCGATAGCTGGTTTTGTTGTAAAGCCATAAATTTCAACAAATCTAAATCCGTGGAAAATAAAACGAGGTTCCCAAACTTCTTCGCCCTCGCCTTTTAAAGTATAAATATCTGTAGTTTTCGCATCACGAAGATTGGCAATGTACAGAGAACCATCCGCTTGAAGCGATTCTGCAAATTTCATCGTGATTTTATCGCCTTTATTTCCTTTTACCTTCAACTGCAACCAGCCCACCATATTTTGTCCCATATCTAAGATATAAGTACCACGTTGAGTTTGTTTTATAGAAATTGGTTTTACTTCACGTTTGATTTTCATGTTAGCCGACATCTGCCCTTCGTAGAATCCTCCCGGTTCTTGAACATATTCTGCAGAAAGCCATTTTTTATCATCAAAATTAATGGTATTCCAGCCTCTCATTTCTTTGCGGGCGTCGTATTCTTCTCCGTCGTATTCGTTATTTGATAAAATTGGTCCGTCAGTTGTGATTTTCCAAGTATCATCGGTTCTAATTATGTCTTTGCTTCCATCCGTATATTCCACAAATAACTGCAAAGCCATTTTCGGATACCCAAAAGTTTTGATTTTATAAGGTTTATAATCCTGACGCATGGTAAAAAAACGTCCATTTCCTAAAATCGTTCCCAACATGTTTTTTCCTTCTTGCAATTGCGAAGTCACATCAAAAACATTGTATTTTACATTCTTCGTATAATCGGTCGGAACTGGAGCTAAAACCTGATCTCCAATTTTATTTCCGTTAATATAAAGTTCATACAAGCCCATTCCGATAATAAAAACCTTGGCATTTTTGACTTTCTTTTTTAAGTTGATTTCTTTTCGAAGATAACGTGCAGACAATCTTGAATACTGCGAAATACTATCTCCAGGAGAAGCTTTTTCATACCCAATCCATCGCGTTGATTTCCAATCCGCATAAGTCAAAATCCCGATGCTGAAATGTGCATTTTCTTTAGACTGAGCTTCTCCCTTATTCGTAAAAACCGTTACTTTCCAGAAAACATCTTGACGATCTTTTAGCTTTTTTCCGTTATAAATTACATTTACAGTAGCATCGCTTTGAACTTTTCCGCTGTTCCATAAATCGCCATCTCCTGCGTTTAGTTTTTCTAAACTCGAAGACGCAATAATTTGATAAGCCGTTTGTTTTACATCATTTACATCTGCTTTTATTTTCCAGCTCAATCTTGGCTGTAAAACGTCAATTCCTTCTGGATTGCTCAGCATTTCGCATTTTAAATCACTCACCATGATTTTGTTTTGGGCTTTCGCCGAAAGTGCGAAAAGTGAGATGAGTATTGTAAGATGTAAAAAAAACTTTTTCATGGTAAATAATGTCAAGTCCCAGAGGGACGATATATTTATAGATTATATTATAGTAAGTTCATTAGCCCCAGCGGGGCGACATATATTCCGAAAATGTGTCGCTCCGCTGGAGCTTTAAATTATTCGGATGTGTATTTTGCTATAAACATTATGCTCCTCTGGAGCATTGGAAAACTTTACTCCGAAATCATACGCTCCAATTTCTCAGAAAACGCAATCTCCTTCCCGTTTTTGAAAACTCTAAACCCTTTTCCTTTTTTATATTTTTCTCCAGTTTTATCCCAAAGAATCGTAATAATATTGCCGTGATACAAAACATTATCCAAACAAAACCAATCCCATTTTTCTTGCGGAATCAACGGATTTACTTCAATCTTTTCATCAGCTCTCGGACGCAAACCAACCAATCCGGTAATCATTAAATCGTTGAAAGTCGAGTGATTATAATAACGGCTTCTCTCTCTGTCACCCATTAACCAATAACCCGTCGTTTCGTCCAAATATTCGCCAAGATAAGGTTTTCCTCTATAATACTGCGACTGAACGTACAATTCCATTTGCTTGAAATAGTCTGGTTTTCCAACAAAATTCTGATCGTAATTATTCAAAACATTCGCCATTGCCGTCAAAGTCTGCGAACTTGCAAAAGGCCAAATCGCACCGTCCCACTCGCAGGTTCCTGTTCCGTGAGTTCTAAAACGTGGACTTCTTCTTTCTGCCGTTGTTAAACCAAACGGAGCCGAAAATCCTTTTTCATCCTTAATTTGTTCCCAAGCTTTTTCAAATCCTTTTCCTTTTTCAGGAAGATTGAAATACCAAGGAATAAATCCGATGGCTTCTCGAACTTGTGCCAGCGTATCTTTTTGTGTCAAAGTCTCAAAAAATTCACTTTTTGGATTCCATAATTTCGTTTCCACTAATTGCTTCAAATCATCTGCTTTGGCTTTAAATTTTGCTTCAGCATCTTTATCGCCTTTCATTTCAGCCATTTTAGAAATCGCAACAGCATTTCCGTACATATAACTGTTAATCGTTGGTCTTGCATTTTGCACTTTTCGTCCGCCACTCAAGGATTCCTCCATTCCATCTTTCACGTCATGCTGCCAAAACAAACCATCTTTGCGCTGACGGTCTTTTTCCCAAACCGCATAATCTGTAACCATATCCGGGTACATATCCAATAAGAATTTTTCATCCTTATTTACCAGATAACGATTGTACAAAGCATCCGCCGTCCAACTGCTGAATTTATACAATTTGTTCATCGGCTTTCCGTCATTTCCGCGGTACCAAATTTTAACATCCTGTTCAATATATTTCGGATCATGAACCCATCTAAATTCATTAATATGATGTCCCAAAGCACAACTAATCATATTATATTTATCTGCATAAGAGCGATCTACCAAAAATTCCGTAATCGCAAATCCTTGCGGTGTATTTTTGATGTGCTTTCGAACGCTCCACCATCTGAAATAATAGATTTCCTCAAAGTTTTGCTGTGGACATTCAAACAACGGAATATTCTTTTCCATCCAAGTCCAAGCACTGTCATTCGGAATCGCAAATTTTAAATTCTCATCTTCCATTGTGTTGAAATAATCAACATAATGTTTAAAATCTTTTTCTTTTAAAATAGCCGATTTTCCAAATTGCGAAGATCCTGCACCAGATTTACAACTGCTGTTTAATGAAGCAATTATGATGGAAAGAGCTATTATTTTGTATTTAAAATCTCGTAACATTTTTAATTCTATTAATTTAATATTTTACTGCGTCAGTTTACTAACGTTCGTATGGGCGTGTCCCTCCGGGTCGTGCTGTCCGTTCCCGCTTTTTTTGTTCGGCAGAAAAAGCCTCACAAAAAAGAGCTCCACTTCCATCACTCACGCGAAAGACCTTCGCGTTTTCCTACTCCTGCAAGGTTTCCAAAACCTTGTAGGCGTTTTAATTATTATATTTTCTTCTTTTTTGTCATTTCGAGGAACGAGAAATCACACTAGTTTTTCTACACAGTTTGGCATTTCTTTGGCGAATCCCGCGTGTGATTCCTCGTTCCTCGGAATGACAAACTAGACTTGTTATTTTATACCTACAAGGTTTTGAAAACCTTGCAGGAACGGCCAAACTTTATATTTCCTTATATAACTTATATGGTTCAAAAAATTTAATTCCCCGTAAAAGTATAAGTCTGCCCAGCCTTCATATTCACATCGTAAGTATTGTAATTCGGCAGTTTCACTTTTTCCTGTTTCGCTTCACTTGAAATAATTGGTTTCTTCACTTCAACATCATAAAACAAAGGATTTGCATTTTTACCTTTTGCTTTTTTAATAGAAGAACCACTCAAAGTATTTTCAACTTTTAGACGGCAGTTTCCTTCAATTTTCGAATAGATTTTTATAGTCGAAACCTTATTGTTTTTCCAAGTCATATCGATTACAAAACCGCCTCTTGCCACTAAACCTTTTATGCTTCCGTCTTTCCAAACCGTTGGTAAAGCAGGTAATAACTGAATCGCATCTTCCTGACTCTGCATCAACATTTCGGCAAAACCGGCAGTACAGCCAAAATTCCCATCAATTTGAAACGGCTGGTGCGCATCTAACATATTCGGATACGTTCCGCCACCTTTTCTTTGGTCAGCCGTTACCAAATGTAATTGATCTTGAATTAGTTTATAAGCATGATTTCCGTCTAAAAGTCTTGCCCATAAATTTACTTTCCATCCCATTGACCAACCTGTAGATTCGTCTGTTCTGTAAATTAATGATTGTTTAGCAGCTTCAAATAATTCTGGTGTTCTGATTGGCGAAATCTGATTACTCGGATACAATCCGTACAAATGCGAAACGTGTCTGTGATTGTCTTTCGGATTATCCCAATCATCCTGCCATTCTTGTAACTGATTGTGTTTACCTACTTTCATTGGAGGCATTTTTGCTAAAGCATCACTCACTTTTTTCACATAAGCAACATCTGGAGAAACCAATTCAGAAGCTTCCATAACATGCGTAAACAAATCAAAAACCAATTGATTGTCCATTGTTGTTCCCGATGCTATTGTCGCTTTTCCAGTTCCGCCAGCGTGTGTGTTTTCAGGAGAACTTGAAGGCACAACGACCAAATATCCTGTTTTTGGATCCACAATCATGAAATCTAAAAAGAAATCGGCAGCGCCTTTCATGATCGGATAAATTTCTACTAAATACTTTTTATCTCCTGTATATAAATATCTTTCCCATAAATCCTGGCAAACCCAAGCGCCACCAGTCGGCCACATTCCCGAAGCAGCTGAATCGACCGGTGCTGTAACACGCCAAATATCGGTGTTATGATGCAAAACCCATCCGCTGGCATTGTACATCATTTTAGCCGTTTCTGCGCCCGTTACACTTAACTCTTTCGCCATTTGAACAAACGGTTCGTGCATTTCTTGCAGATTCGTCACTTGCGCTGGCCAGTAATTCATTTCGGCATTAATGTTTGTCGTGTATTTACTGTCCCATGGTGGCGTTACCATATCGTTCCAAATTCCTTGTAAATTTGCTGGCTGTCCGCCTGGCTGTGAACTAGAAATTAAAAGATAACGTCCAAACTGGAAATATAAAGCAGCTAATTGCGGATCGAATTGTTTAGAGAAATCTCTTATTCTTTCGTTTGTTGGTTTTTTAATCAATTCATTCGAACCTAAATCCAAACTAACTCTGTTGAAGAATTTTTGGTAATAATCAACATGTACTTTTTTGATTTCGTCAAAACTTTTTGGCAATGCCTGATCTAAAAACGATTTGCTTTTCGCAATTTCATCTCCAGTAATATCTTTGTAATTTTTAAAATTAGTTGCGATCGAAATATACAAAGTAACTTCATCTGCTTTATTAATGCTTAAAACACCGTTACTTGCGTCAATTTCTCCACCTTTATTTTTAGCGGTAAGTCTGCCTTGAAATTTTACTTTTCCTTTTACATTTTCAAAATTGGTTCCAACTCCTGAAAGTATAATTTGGTTTCCTTCCGTAGAAGCCACCGTTTTATCAATCGGAGAATTCATGAAAACGTTACATGTAATCTGTCCCGGTTGGCTTGCAGAAAGCTTCACCACAATTACCTGATCCGAAAATGCTGTTAGAATTTCTCTTGTAAATTCAACTCCATTTACTTTGTATTTTACTTTGGCCGTTGCATTACTGATATCTAAATCTCTGTAATAATCGGTATATTTTTGATGTCCTGCGAATGAAATATAAACGCTCCCAAAAGTTTGATACGGCATCCCGTCATTGGTTTGCGACATAATATCCTGCGTAGCCAAATCTTGTGCTTCGTCAAATTTTCCGTCAAAAATAAGCTGTCTCACTTTTGGCAATGCCTCAATTGATTTTGAATGTGCATTACTGTTAGGAGATCCTGCCCAAATAGTTTCTTCGTTCAATTGCAAACGCTCCACTGCAGGATCTCCAAAAACCATCGCGCCCAAACGTCCGTTGCCTAATGGCAAAGCTTCGTTCCAGATTGTGGCAGGTTTATCGTACCATAATTTTAGATCGTTTTGTGCCGTTGCGGCAAACGAAAAAATTCCAAAACAGATTGCTGTGATTTTAATTTTTAACTTCATATTTATATTTTTTTTTTCGCCACGAATTCACGAATTTGCTCTAATTCTGCTTTGTGGTTTATTTCTCTAATTTTTACCAAATCTATCGTGAGAATTTTATTAGATTAAATTTGAGATAATCATCGCAATCTATATCAAAAATAAAATTCGTGAATTCGTGGCTATCTTTTTTATTTTTTCACATCGTAAACCTTAAGATTTTTTTCTCCGAACATTTCATATAATTTGTTGATGTCTTTTAAAGCATTTTTTGGGAGTTTTTCTCCTTTATCTCCAAAAACAAATAGCTTTTGTTTTGGTTCAATTACACAAGTCGATTCGTCGATTTCGCCTTTTTCGTTCTTGACTTTATTCAAATCTAAATTTAAATATTTCGCCATAAACGGATACAAAGCCATACGTTTCGAAATTCCGAAATCATGTCCTTCTTTTGCAAAATGAGCATTTTCTACCAAATCTTTCTTGCCGTATAATTCATAAGTTCTTTGAATAAACGGAAACTCCAATTCCGGAACTGCTAATGTCCAATCCTTTCCATCTGAAACAATCAGTTGTGGTTTTGGCGCCATCATGGCTGAGATCTCAGCGTTGTTTGTTCCGTTCCCGCATAAGTGGATTCCGCGTCCGCTTTCGCAAGGACATCCGCCTGAAAAGTGAGACGAAACCATCACCACTGGAGCTGAAACTTTTACACGGTCATCAATCGCTGCTAAAAACATAGTGTGCGATCCTCCGCCTGAACCTCCTGTAACGCCGACTCTTGACATATCGGCATTTTTTACTGTTGATAGATAATCCAGAAAACGAATTCCTGTCAAAACCTGAACGGTCGATGCAATGCTGTTTCGGTGGGTTTCTTCTGGGAACTGCAATAGCGATTCTCCCCAGGCAAATAAATCGTAAGCCACCACAATGGCGCCCATTTTTGCCATCATGGCGCATCTGTACTGCTCGTCTTTTCTATATCTTCCATCGCCAAAATGTCCGTCAGGAGTTAGAATAACCGCTGCTTTTTTATTTAACGGATACGGTTTGTAAATCGAACCTGTCGCATAAACGCCAGGCAATATTTCTAAGGCAATATTCTCTACACTGTAATCTTTGTAGACTCTTTTTGGAGTTAAAAGTGGTTTAGATTTTGGCATTGGGGGAGCCTTTTCTAATCCAAATGAGGTTATCATACAAGCTTTTAACTCCGTTTTACGTTTCTCCCATTGTTCTTTAGTCGAATAAAGGTTTTCTAAATAAAACAAGCGTTCTTTTCCTTTATCAACAGAAACTTTATGGTTTTCATATTTACGAATAATGTACGTTCCGTCCGGTTGTTTGAAATACATCAATTCGAATGGCGCCAAAATATTGGTCAGCGAAAGCGGTAAATTCCCAGGTTCAATTCTCCAATCGGCATAATCCAGTTCTTTTCCTTTTAGTAAACCTCTGTCATCGTTGATCGTTACGTTAAAAAGCGTTTCAATATTTTTCAAAGTTTCTGAAACTGGTTTTCTAAAATTGGTATCAGAAGTGCTTTGCGCATTGGCAAATGTCAAAGCAAAAATGGAAACTAAGAGGATGTATTTTAAATTTTTCATTTTAATAGTATTGTGTTTTTTGGTACGCTGATGAAGCGGATTTACTTCGTAAAGACGCGGATAAGACGGATTTTTTTATTATCAGAAAAAGAAAAATCCGTGTCAATCAGCGTTTTCGCGAAAGCGAATCCGTGTCATCCGCGTTCCATTATATTGTGCATTCTATTGTATATTTTCCAGATCCTAATTCTAAAAAGGGCTTTTTATCTTTCTCACTATAACCTGCTCTAACTTTTTTATTATCGATTTTTACTTCCGAATCTTTGGCAACTGGCAATTTTATCGTCGCTGTTGTATTTACCGGAATCTCCACATTCAGAATAAATTTGCCGTCTTTTTTCTCCCAGGAAGAAGCAATTTTTCCGTAAACCGATTGATAATCTGCTTTCACGAAAGTCATATCGCCAACTACTTCTGGCTGAATGAAGAAATGTTTGAATCCCGGTTTTTCAGGATCAGAAACAATTCCGGCTAAACTTTGGTAAAACCATTCTTCAATTTGCCCCAACATAAAATGGTTCCATGAATTTCCTTTTCTCGGATCCCATTGCTCGGTTAAAGTGGTCAAGCCAAATTTAATCTGAAAACCATAACCCGGCGCATCGTAATGATTGTGCATTCTGAACATCGTTTCGTTTTCGCCGTTTCTCGCCAGAGTTTGAAATAAATAGCGATTTCCAACATCTCCTGTGGTTAAACGATCGCCTTTTTCCTTGATATCAGCCAATAAATTCTGCATTACAGCATCTTTATATTGAGGCTCTACAATATCCATAAAAATTGGAACAGAATTGCTAAACTGACTGTTCGTTCCGTATTGTTTGGTTTCTGTATTGAAAAATTCCTTGTTGAAAGCTATTTTAATCTCAGAAGCCAATGTATTGTATTTCTCAAAATCTTCCGTTTTACCCAATAATTTTGATGCTTTTGCCACTAAAAAAGCACCGTAATAATAATGCGAAGTCGCCGAAAGTGCAATCGGACTATTCTTAGAATATCCTGCGGGATGTGTTCCGTAATCGTACCAATCTCCTAATCCGTGTGAAACGATGTGATTTGTAGACTTCGTTTCTAAATAATCGACATACTTTTTCATCAAAGGAAAATATCTTTCTAATAATGAAACGTCACCGTAATATTCATAATACATCCAAGGCAGAATTACGCCTGTAACTCCCCATTCTGGAGAATCGGTAAAATCGCCACCAAAAATCACATATTCTGGAACGATTGTCGGAATTAAACCGTTCTCTCTTTGCGAATCAGAAATGTTCTGCATCGTTGCAGGAAGAAAAGTCTGCAAGTTATAATTGAACATCAAACCCGGACCATTCAACTGAATTTCTTCCAGCCATCCTAATTTTTCTCGTTGCGGACAATCGGTAAAAACGCTTTGAAAATTACTTTTTATCGAGTTATTTATCAGTTCGTGTGTTTTATTGAAAATTTCATTCGAACATTCAAAACTTCCTGCTTCTCCGGCCGAATTGTAAATAAAATTCGATTTTAAATCTACTAAAGTTGGAAATTCTGCATTCTTATTTTTAGAATCTTTGTAATTAATATTTTCAATTTGAACATATTGAAATCCGTAAAAACTAAATTTTGGTGTCCATTCTTCTGTTCCGTCTCCTTTTAAAGTATAATCGTAATAATAGGGTTTTCCGGATCTTCCCTGCGCGATGGTTCCGTCTTCATTTAATCCTTCTGCAACCCAAACACGAATCGTCTGTCCTCTTTTTCCTTTTACTTTTATGGTTGGAAATCCAGACAAATTTTGTCCCATATCAAAAACATAGAAATTAGGTTTCAGTTCTTTTACCGTTTTAATTTCGTATTCTTTCTGAATCGTAACTGGCGGTGCAATCTGCGATCGTAAAACTCCTTTTGGCGCTTCCTGAATCACCACTTTTTTCCAATCTCTATCTTTGAAACCTTTTTTGTTCCAGTCTTTTTGTTCAAGGTTAGCATTGTAATCTTCACCACCAAAAATACTATTATACGTAATCGGACTTTTACTGTATTTCCAACTTCCGTCTGATTTTACAATTTCTTCTGAACCATCATTATATTTTATTCTCATTTTGAAGAATAAAGTCGGCGGACCAAAACTCACGAAGAATTTAGTATATCTTTCAGCCAGTGTATTGTACATTCCGTTGCCTAACAGAACGCCGATTACGTTATCGCCCTTTTTAAATTCTTTTGCGCTTAATTCGTAAACATTGTAATTAACCGTTTTGTCGTAATCTGTCCAAAGTGGTGAAAATTGACTGTTTCCCACTTTTTTTCCGTTAATTGTCAGTTCATAATGTCCTAAACCTGAAATATAAACAACGGCTTCTTTGATTTCTTTTTCTACTTCGAAAGGTTTGCGCAACATGATACTTCTGCGTGACAAAGAATCGGAAGCATTTATAAACGAGTTCTTTTTTTCTCTGTTGAAAGTCGCTGAATGATGATTTCTTCCTTCCGGTAAATGACTGTCGGCTTTTGTAATCGCACCAATCCAAACCGGATTTAATTCTGATTCTAACGGAGCAGTTCTGAAAGAAGCATTTTTACTCCACTTCGAAATTTTTCCATCTTGATTCCATACTTTAACTTTCCAGAAATATTTGGTTTCGTTTTTTAATGGTTTCCCATTGTATGAAATATGCAGATTTTTATCTGAATTTACTCTTCCGCTGTTCCAAATATCGCCATCGTCATTATTTAATTTTTCCTCAGAAGAAGCGACTAAAATCAAATAAGCGACTTGTGATGCATTTGATTCTTTTGAAACTAATTGCCAGCTTAATCTCGGCTGATTCTGAACAACTGCCAATGGATTTTCGGCCATTTCTGTTGTGAGATGTACAGGCAGAATTTGTCCTTTAGAAACGATAGTTACTAAAAGAAAAAATGCTAATACTATGTTTTTGAAATTCTTCATTTCTTGCTTTTAAAATTGAACGCTGATGACACGGATTTACTTCGTAAAGACGCGGATAAAAACGGATTTTTCATTCTTTTAATATAAAATCCGCGCAAATCTGCGTCTTCGCGATAGCGAATCTGTGTCATCCGCGTTCTGTTTTTTTCGCCACGAATTCACGAATTAACTCTAATTTATCTTTGTGTTTAATTTTTCGAATTTATTCCGAAATACTAATTCGATTAATCTATGGCAAATAAATTACGCCCTCATCATAAAAAATAATTCGTGAATTCGTGGCTATTCTTTTTTTATAATTTTTTAGTAACCAAAGATTCGATATTGAATACCGCTTCTGGGATTAATTTTCCCGTTTGAGGCAGGTCATCGTAATCGTCTGTGTCTGGCGCTGTGTCTGGATTTGGCGAATGTCTTTGTTCTCCCGTTCGGAACATAATTCGCTCAAAACCATCTGTTGGCGCATACATTATCTTTGTCGATTCTTTTCCGTCATTTACTTTTATAGTGTATTGACGGTTTTTAGCATCTAATTTGACTGTGATTTTATACGCTTTATTTGCTTCATATTTTGTCACCGAACTCAAACGAGCGCCGTTTTTTACTTTTAATTCTCCGTCAGAATCAAAAATTAATCGTACTGAAGGCAAACCTTGTTTGTTTTGGAATTCAATATGCAATAAGCCATGATTATTCTGTTCTGGCATTACGGTGAAAACCGCTTCTAATTTTGATGTGAATGGAATGACTCTTTCAGCACGAGAATAATCATAATAATCCTGATCTCTTAACGTCAGCCATTTTTTTCCATCGGCTTTCTTTTCTATTTTTGTGGATGCCCAAGAAAGATCGTAGGTATTCCACATTTTTAACTCTTCTCCGTTTGGAAGCGTATCGAAAACATCATTTGCCTGTTCATTCACAATCGAAGTAACCGGAACTGGAATCGATGCCACCCAAATATCTTCTTTGTTTACACTGTAACCCACCCAGATTTTTCCGTCTGGCGGCGTTCCGTTTTTTTCTGTGATTCCACGTACATATTGCGGACCTGCAGATTTGTAGTTTCCGCCGTAACGCATCGGACTTACTTCTCCATGAACCAACAATAAATCTTTGTAATTCAGTCCGTCATCACTTGTCGAAATTGCCAACGGCCAACGGTATTCTGACGGATTATACAATGTTGCATAACGATTGTCAGACGTTTTTTGTCCCCAGATTTTAGCATTACTGTTTACAAACCCCGGCGCGCGCAATGGCATATAATCCCAGGATTTTCCACCATCTTTACTGATCGAAGTTAAAGCATGTTTCCATAAACCAACTACATTTCCGTTTGGCAAATGATAATAACTAAACGCTTTGTATGGTTTCTGTAACGGAATCAATTCGTCATCGCGATCGGCTTCTTCAACCCATTGCTGTAAAACCAACGGTTCAGATAGAATTTCTTCGCAGGCTTTGATCAAACCTTTGTCTTTTGATTTTGTGTAAAATGGAAATTTAGATTTCGATTTGTCCCATGTTTTATTGTATCTGATAAAATAGATTTCGCCAAAACTTCCGTCTTTTTTAATTTCACGAATCACACGTCCAATTCCCTTTCCGTCATTTGGATCGTCTTTTTCATCCATTGCGATTCCGTAATACGCCAAAGCAAAAAGTCGTTTATCTTTTGAAGTATAAAAGCCCATTCTTTGGTGCATTATCGCATCCAGATTTTTGGCAACACCTTCTACACCTTCTTTTTTCCATCCGTCAGGAATTCTGTAAATTGGAAAAATTACTTCTGGTTTTGTCCTCGTTGCTCCATCTTTTGAAGTCATCAACAAAGTCTGACTTGGCGGAATATGTTCGCCGGAAGGATCGCTTAAATAATGCAGATAAAAAGTATTATTCCAATACGCCATCATCGGCTGGTGATTGTACGTCCATCCAAAACCATCTGCTTTTTCGGGATGTTCACGGCTTGCACGCATAATTTGTGTAGCGTGAACTCCAACTGCAGGACTTAACATTCCGTGATGGTAATCGATGTTTGAAAGTGTTTTACCAACATAACGCACGGTGTCGTTTTGGGCGTTTATAGCGGTACCAACCAATAGAATTGTGGCTGTGGTGATTATGTTGGTTTTTATGTTTTGGAAAGTTATCATTCTTTTATTTTTTTGTTTCACGCTGATTTTACAGATTTAAGCTGATTTCCGCTGATTTTTTTTCTCTCGCAGATTTGGCAGATTGTGCAGATCTTATTTGTATTATCTTTAATATTATCTGCTAAATCTCCCAAATCTGCGGGAGAATTTTTATTTCATACAGATGAATAAAAAATCTGTTTAATCTGCTTTAATAAATTTAAATCTGCGTGAAATACTATTTTTTCTCAATTAATCGTTTTAAAACTTCTTTTGAAATTGTTGTAATCGTTCCGTGTTTGTGTCCTTCGGGAAGACTTATTTTAGCTGAAACATCTTCAAAATGAACAAAATCTGAAGTGCTTAAAGCTTTATAATTTTTTGAACCGTAATTGTCATAATACAACAGCCAGTTTTTACCCACTTTTACAACCGTCGGACCTTCTGATAAATACTCCGTCAAAGGTTCTGAACTTTTTTCAAACGGACCTAAAGGCGATTTCCCGAAAGCTACTTTTATATTTCGCATTGGTCTTGTGTTGTCTTTCAAAACCAAAACATAATCTTTCTTTCCTTTTTTGACAATCACACAATCAATTACGCTGAAACCCGGATCGTAATATAATTTGGTATCCGAAAAAGTTTTGAAATCTTTTGTCGTTACATAATACATTCTGTGGTTGTTTTTCTCTTCTTCCACGCCTTTTGGAAATCTAAACGGAATTGTTGATGCCCAAATAATGATGTATTCTTTTTTTACATCATCATAAAAAATCTCCGGTGCCCAAACGTTTACTACTTCCGGTTCGTTTTTCATTACGGGAATATATTCTTGCTTTGACCAATGAATCAAGTCTTTTGAACTTGCATATCCAAAACCGTTTCCGCCTTTCCAGTCGGTTGTCCAAACCATGTGATAGGTTCCGTCGACTCCTTTTGTAATGGATGGATCGCGCATGATTTTACTGGCTCCGATTTCCGGTTTTAAGAATGAACCTTCAAGACCTTTCCAGTTGTAACCGTCTTCGCTGTACGCCAAATATAAACCTTCTGTTGCGGGTTCTCTAAACGACGTAAAAAGATAGATTTCTTTCTTTTTCTGTGCGTAAGATATCGCAAAAAGCGAAAAGGTTAGTATGATGAATATTTTTTTCATGTCTTATTTTCTTCTCCTGCAAGGTTTTCAAAACCTTGGAGGTATATATTTTACGTTTAATCCTGAAACCTACAAGGTTATAAAAACCTTGCAGGATTAGACCTTTCTTCTTGATAGCAAAAAGCCAAATCTTTCTCTTTAGCCCCGATTGCAGTGGAAATCCTTTTGTGTCTCGTTTCTTTAATGAGACACAAAAGATTGGAACGGAAAGCGGGACGATGTTTCCAAAAATGCCTTTTGTTTCTGCTTCTAAATATTATTATTCCGTTGAAAACTTTGTCAAAGTTTCGAACTTTGACAAAGTTGACTCCACAATCACGTTATTCTGTAACTGCTTTTTTATCTAAAGAAGCTCCTTTTTTAATTTTTGTTGTTACGTTGTTTAAAACATTGTTTTTCAGGAAAATATTTTTGGTTTCTTTTCCATCTGCTTCGATAAAAATATCGGTTGAATTAAATGGAAAATTATTATTGATCAACATATTAGAAACATTTTCTAATTTGATAACCGGAACTCCTTTTATCGGCGATGAAGATCCAACATTGTCTAAAATAACATTTTTTGAATCTGATATTTTAAACGAAGAACCCGCTGTTGCGTTTACTTTTACATCATGAAATTCAACATCTGTGGCGGTGCTTACGGTAAAACCTTCTTTTCCGTCCATGTTGATGTTTGAAAAAGTAATGTTTTGAATTGGCATTTCGGTAATTCCTAAAATCTGTCCTGCTTTATTCACATTTGAAGCCGTAATATTGCTCATGTGAATGTTTCTAAAGATCGGCGTTTTCTCGGTTACAGGCTCGACTTTAGTGCCTTTATCGTAAAAAAGGCTTATTACAATCGCTTCTTCTTTGATGTTTTTCATGACTATATTATCGACGCGAATATCTTCTACAATGCCGCCTCTTCCGCGAGCCGATTTGATACGGATTCCCCTGTCGGTTCCATCAAAAACACAGTTTGAAATCGTGATTTTCTTGATTCCGCCCGACATTTCGCTTCCGATAACAACCCCACCGTGACCGCTTAACATGGTGCAGTTTGTGATGGTTACGTTTTCTGTCGCTTTTCCGTATTTACGACCGTCGCCATCTCTTCCCGATTTGATTGTAATACAGTCGTCACCAACGCTGATATGGCAATCTGAAATGTGCACATTGGTACAAGACGAAGGGTTTATCCCGTCTGTATTTGGCGAATGCGGATTGAATATTGAAATTCCGGTAACTCGCACATTATCACAGAATTCCGGGTTAATTGTCCAAAAAGGCGAATTTTGAAAAGTTACGCCTTCAATTAAAATATTTTTGCAGTTGTAAGCCTGAAAAAATGAAGGTCTGAAGAATTTTTTGTCAACCGTTCTTTTGTAATAAGGTTCTGTGTAAAGGTCTTTGTTTTGCTCTTCCCACATAGTTTGGTATTTTGTTGGAGGCAGAGGTTCTTTGGCGCCTTCGATTCTATAGACTTCATTCCACCACGCTTTTCCTTGTCCGTCGATTACGCCTCTTCCTGTAATGGTGATGTTTTCTACGTCTTTTGCGTAAAATAAAGGTTGGAAACCCTTCATTACGATTCCCTCATAACGCATTTCTACATAAGGCAGAAAATCATCGAAATTTTCTGAAAACTTTAAAAGTGCTCCAGAATCTAAGTGAATTGTGATGTTGCTTCTTAGCGTTAAAGCTCCTGTTAAATATTCTCCAGCTGGGAAAAAGATGGTTCCTCCACCATTTTTAGATGCTTTTTCGATAGTTTTCTGAATAGCTTCTGTGCATTTTTGGCCTTTGTTGTTTCCGCCTTCATTTATGATGTTGTACCAGCCGTTGTTTGCGAATGCTGTTAAACTGGTGATGAAGCAGAATATGATTAGTATGTTTTTCATTGTTGTGTTGTTTTTTTTACTCTCGCAGATTTGGCAGATTGTGCTGATTTATTTTCTCATTTTTATCTGCTTGATCTGAAAATCTGCGGAAGATTTTTTATTCTTATTTTGTCACCCTGAGCGAAGTCGAAGGGCGCATGCATTATCACGTATTGTGTCCATTCTTTGCGGTCCTTCGACTTCGCTCAGGAAGACAATACTAGACTTTTATTTTACTTTGACTTCAAAATCAAAACCCAGTCATTACCATCTTCTTTTTTGCCTTCTGGTTGAAAATTTTGAGTTCCTTTATTATCAAATGTTCCGATTTTGGTTTTCTTTCCGTTTCTTGGATTGTACCAAGTTGCTTCGAATTTATCCCCAGCAATTTTTCCTAGTTTTGCTTCTATTATTCTTCCGTTGTATGTGTAAAGCAAAGCATATTTTTCTCCTCTTATGGCCGGAATGTAATCGTACTTTTCTCCTTGATTAACAACTAAAGAAACATCTGGAGTTCCTTCTAAAAATGGAAATTCTTCCATTAATTTCTTGATGTAAACCATTTGTTTTGCTCCAGGTGCATTGATGGCTGATGTCCATAGTTCTTTATTTCCGTATGCAGGTTTGTCGCCTTTTCTGAACATTTGCATTACGGCGCTGTGTCCGTATGTGTAACCTGCTGCTCCTGATAAGACCGACCAATATCCGTAACGGCGTACATCGCTTGCTGTCCATTTTGGTTGTAAAGTATCGTGTAAACCGTGTGGAATTCCTTCGTATGAAGGTTCTCCGTCAAGTGTTGGTTTTATTGGCTTTAATTCGAAATCTCTTAAAACAAATTTGTAATTGTCTTCTTTGAAATTCGTTTTGCTAGAATCCTGATCGTATCTTCTGTGTCCTGATTGGAACATATTGAAATCCAGCCATTTTTCGTTGTGAAAATTCTCTGAAGAATCGGTTCTTCCAAACGGATGAAAAGTCACTAACTGGTTTGGATTGCTTGTTTTTAAAGTATTTCCGATGGCTTTCCAGATATCCTGGAATTCGTTTCCGTGTGTGTCTCCGCCGTTTAACCAAATGATGTTGGTTCTGTTTTTATATCTATTTGCCAAAAACTGAGCGTATTCTGTTGCTTGTTCTTTGCTTACTTTATTTCCTTTTGAAACGTTTGTTCCCCAAACTGGAACCATTGCTAAGTAGATTCCGTTTTTCTGCGCCACGTCTAAAGTATAATCTACGTGATCCCAATAATCGTATTGTTTTGCATCTTTGAAATCATTTTCAGCTGTAATAAAAGGTTTCGAAACGTCTTCGTTTATTAAAGCGGCATCGCCATAAACGTTAACGGCATTGATGTTGTGCAAAACCATGACCTGAACAACATTGAATCCTTTGTCTTTTCTGTCTTTAAAATATTTCTCAACTCCTGCTCTGTCTAGTTTTCCGAATGCCAACCAACCTGTGTCGCCAAGCCAGAAAAATGGTTTTTCGTTTTCGGTAACAAAATAATGCTGATTTTTAGATACTTTGATTTCAGGTAATGCTTTTGTTTTGGCAGATTGCGAAAATCCGCTTTGTGCTGTAAACATAAAGCTTATACAAATGGCGTATAAAGATTTTATTTTCAGATTCATTTTGGGTTGTTTTTAATTTTTTTTTAATAGCCACGAATTCACGAATTATTTTTTTTATAATCTTTGTGTTTTTTATTTCACGAAGATTTGGGTAATTAATCAGATTTAATTCTTTCTAATTAATTCGTGAATTCGTGGCTATCACCTTTTATTTTTTGACTACAAAAAGCACTTTTTCTTTTATTTCGGCTTGTGGAATCGTTACTTGTTTTCCTCCGCTGATGTTGGCTTTTTTTGTTATAATTCCTGTTGAAGCATTGATTGCGAATACTTCAAATGTTCCTTTTTCGTTTGATAAATCAATTGTGATATCCTGATCGTTTTTTAGATAGAAAAGATAGCTTTTTCCTTTGTTTTCTAATTTCCAAAGATTGTCTGAAAACGTATTTCCGTCAACTAATTTCATTTCGCTTAAAGCGGAATAAAACTGTGACAATTCAATTTTTGGGATGTTTGGCATTGAAGCTCCCGCCATCAAAGCCGGCCATCCAAAACGAGAAGAACCATCTGTTGAATATAAAATCACTTTTTCAGGATATTTTTCTCGGTACTCTCTAACGGCGCGATAGACTTGATTATCGGTTTCTTTTCCTGTTTTTAGTTTTCTGGCGTGTTGTCTTGGTGCTAAATTTACGCCTCCTTGTGGAGCATAAGCCGAACCGTCTTCTTTATAATACCAATAACGAATGTCGATTACATCAACTGTTTTTACTCTTTTAGCATCATTTAAAATCGCATCTTGAACATCTTTGGTTGCACTTAAACCAATTATACCTTTTTTGCCCGTTTCGTCTTTCCATTTTTGGGCTTCGTCTAACCAGAATTCCATAAAGTGAAGCGGACCTGTATATTCGGCGCTTGTTAACTGAATTACGTTGCTGTTTTCCTGAAAGTTTTCGAAAGATTTTCTAATAAATCCTTGGTGTAATTTTCTTCTTTCAGCATTCATAATATCGTAAAACTGCTCTGCCATAAAAATACGTTTGTCTCCTGCGTAAGGCGGTGGCTCTGGAAATCCTGAGTTATTGATATTGTTTGCTGAACGCCAAGGTGAACTTGCCCAGTGCGCTCCGGCTTCTAAAATATTGTGCTGAAAATATTGCTGGTTGATTAACATTTGTCCGTTTGGTTCTGCCAATGTTGCGAACTGCGCCAAACGACTCCAATACCAATCGTTGAATTTTGTTAAATCGTATTTACTTAAATGATCCCAAGCAAAATCTTTTCCGCTTCTTGCAAAAGGCTGCTCGTAAAACGGAGGCCAAGTATCATCGTCAATTCGGCGTACGCGTTCGTGATCGTCCATTCTCCGGTCGTACCACAAACCGTAATTGTGTTCTAAAGCGATGATGTTATTTGAAGTTAAATAATCTACCGTTTCCTGGACTCTATCTGTTAATCCGTTTCCTGTTCTTCCTGGTACAAAACGAGTTACGTGTGGTAATGATTTATTTACGAAATCATCTGTAAGATCACCGCGCCACCAAGCGACATTCATTTGTTTTCCAGCAATTACTTTTCCGTTAAAAGTTAACCAGCCGTTTTCTGTGATAACTTTTGATTTATTTTCAGATTTATTTGAAGAAGAAATCTTTAAATCATTTGCATTTTTTAAACCTGAATTATTGATGTTAATCGGGTTTTGTTTTGAAACTTCCGCAATCCATTCTGGCAAGCTTTGTTTGGTTGTAACCGAAGCTTTAGTCAATTCTTGCGCCACTTCGATTGTCGGACTTGAAGATGGTTCTGATCCTAAATCGTAAATAAAAGCCGGCGTTGGAAGTTTTCCTAATCTGTTTTCTAATTGTGTGTAGAATAAACTTCTCGGACTAATATGTCCGTTTACGTCTTTCCAATGTCCGTTTCCTCCAAATTGTCCCCAAACTCCAAAAGCCCAGTTTTGAGCAGTTGGCGGACTATAACATTCTATTTTTGATGCTGAAGATTCCCAAATTACAGAATTTGCTGCTGTCCATCCTGCTCCTCTTCCGCCTTGTTCTCTGTTATTATAACTTAATGCTTGTCCGTCAATATTGGCAATATCAAATAAAACTCCAGTTGCCCAACTTCCGATTGCTCCGCTGTTGTTGAATGGAAGATGTGATTCGCACTGAACAAAAGCATTCGGACCTGTTGTTCCAAATCCGCCTACAGCGAAATCATGATATCCAAACTCTGAATAACAACGTTGGAAAAGTGTCTGCTGTCCTTCAGTATAAAATGTATGTCTTCTGAATGAAGCAATTTCTGAAACGGGTTCCGTTGCAATACAATCTTCAACAGTAATTTGCTGACTTGTTTTTAAAATCGTAACCGCTCCGCCTGCAAAATGTTTGAAACTAACTTGTTTTACCCAAGCATTTCTAGTGTTTTCAATGCTGATTGCCTGCCATCTGTGCTCTTCGTCTTTTTCATTTGAAGCGTTGAAAGTTGATTTAATCAGGATATTTTCAATTCCAGAATGTTCAATTCTTCCCGACCAAGAATAAACGGTTACTTTTGAAGCGCCGAAAACATCATCAAGTGACATTGTAATTGGAGCATTCAATGCAACTTCATTTCCGTTGATTTTGGTTACGACTCTATTCCAAGTCATATTCCAAGCGCCTTTTTTCCATCCAATCCAAGAAGTTTCTCCGCCGAAATCCTGCATATTTACTTCTTTAATAAAGTTATCTGTCAAAGGTTTGCTGATTTCAATTTCATCGGAAACTTTTAATTTCGATGCATTTTTTAATTGGATTTTCTGAGTTCCAAGTGGTGTGTAAGCGTTATTAAATTCGAAAGAATCTTTATACACTTTATCGTTTACACCTAAAATTCGAATTAAAGCTTCTCTTTCTAAACCTGTTCCTAAAAGTACGGTTCCGTTTTCGGTATTTCCGCTACCTCTTAAAACAACACCCGATTTTCTGATGTATAATGTTCCGCTTACTTTAAAAATTCCTTTGTCTAAAAGTACAGCTCCGCGAAAGCCTGATTTATCTGGTTTTAATGCGCTTACATAATCAATTGCATTTTGGATTTTCTGCGTTGCGTCGTCTTCTTGATAGAAAACAAAAATCTTGTTTTCCAGATTTGGAATTGCAACTTCTGAGTTTCTATATCCTGCAAAAGAAAAATCAGGAATCTGGTTTCCTTGATTGTCTTTTGTAAAAGAAAGTTTTCCTTCTTTGGTTTTTACAATGTCTGGGAAAGTGGTTTGGGCTGAGATGCTTATGCTAAAAAACAAAGCAATGCACATTACTGAGAATGTGTTTTTGAAAGAAGTACTATTTTTTAACTGGGTAAAATTCACCTTATTATTTTTTAGACTTTAAATTAAACCATATAAGCAATATAAGCTCATATAATTTAGGTTTCTTATTTTCTTTCCAAATTTCCTCTATCTTGCCATTTTGACGGAGGAGAAATCTCACGCGGGATTCACGCACTGTTGTAGAAATACTAGTGTGATTTCTCCTCCGTCGAAATGACAAACTATATGGATATTGTTTTTTGTTACTAAACCTGACAGGTTTTAAAAACCTGTCAGGTTTGCTTTGAAAATACTCCTTATAAATTAAATCATTATTGCAACAATGAATTCAATTTAGCCAAAGTATCGATATTATTTTCGATTTTTGTCCAATCTATTTTACTGTTTGGATCGATTCCATTAAAATACTTTTCAATGTTTGTATATCCGTCTCCGTTTGAATCTTTATTGGCATCTGAAGCGTCATTTGGATTTAAACCAAATTTCTTCTCCCAAGCATCTGGAATTCCGTCGTTATCAGAATCTTTATAGGCTTTTCCTTTGTAAGTTGGATAACCACCAACTTGATCAGGATGTGTTATAATTCCTTTTTTATAAGAATCTGCAGGTAATCTTCTTTTAATGAATTCTTTTCCAATGTTGTTTTCTAAACCGTCTTTCACTTCGATTTTTCCTGTGCGAACTTGTTTTAGAATTCTCTCATCAACTGCATCTCTTTTCGGAATTGTCGCTCCTACATTCGCTAAGACAAAATCATAAGCTTCTTCTGCTTTCATAATTTTGAATTCAGGCATTGAAAAAGGTTTTGGCTGTTTAATTGCTGCTAGAAATTCCTTTTTATCTGCTTCTGGCAAATCTTCTAATTGTACACCACCCTTCCAGTTATCTGCTGTAACTTCTGGAGAACCTACAATGAAATTTCCTGAAACATACGCTCTTCCGTATTGTTTTGGCTCAATATATCCTGATTCAGGTTTTACAATTCTATGTGCAATAGGCTGATCTGCTGGCGTTATTGGACCTGGTTTAAAATAATTATTGATGATGTTCAACATTGAACGATAATCACCTCCGTCTAAGGTACGATTCCACCAATTAAATACTACGTTATTGACAAAATTAAAGTCGCCATACATTCCGATAGAAGCGTTTCTAGAAATGTTGTCTGCCCAAAGATTGCGCATAAAAGTACTATTTAATCCGCCAATTGTACTTCCGAATGCGTGATTGTAAGTATCTAAACCTTCGGATGAAATAGTGTTTTGAATGGTAATATTACAAGCTGGTAATTTCTCCAATTTCGATTTTGCATTAGCTGCAAATTGATGTCTGTACAATGAAATATTTTCATCTAATCCCCAACTAACTGAGCAGTGATCTACAATAATATTTCCCATCGGATTGCCGCCCAATGCATCATCTCTTCTTGTAACTTCAGTTGCGCCACGTCTGAAACGCATGTGTCTGATAATTACGTCGTGTGTATCGATTTCTAAAGTTTCTCCGGCAATACAAATTCCGTCTCCGGGAGCAGTTTGTCCAGCAATGGTCACATATGGCGCACGCATGCTGATTCTTTTCTTCAACTGAATAATTCCAGAAACATTGAAGACAATTGTTCTTGCTCCAACCGCTTCGCATGCTTCACGAAAAGTTCCTTTTCCACTGTCTTCTAAACTTGTAACCACAAATATTTTTCCACCACGACCACCTTGAGTATATGCTCCACCGCCTTCAGCACCTGGAAAAGCAGGAATATCTGCCAGAACAAAATCTTTTGGATACGATGCCCAAGGCAAATATGGTTTTCCTTGTTTTGCTTCTTCTTTAATGATGTGAAGATTAGCATTCCAGATTTCGCTCAGTCTTTTTTCTTCATCAGCCAAAATAGCGTCGGCTTTTTCCTGAACGGGTTTTGGAATATTCGGATATTGGGCATACGCCGATGAAAAAAGCGAACAAAATGAAAATACCATTACTGTTCGTTTTAAAGTTCGATTAGAAGAAATAGTTTGCATGAATTGTGTGGTTGTAGTTAATAGTTGTGAGTGTCAGTTCGAGAGATTATTCTTTTGTAGTAGAATCTTTTACTTTATTTTTCTCTCTTTCTTCAACACGTTTATGCCAATCTGCGCTTTCTTTGTTTAAATCGTAACCTTGTTTAGATAAATAATTATTGATTCTTCCTTTGTATTTACCAAACCAACCGTGTTTTTCTTTAGAAGTACCACCATCTATTGCATGTTCTCTCGCTTCTACTAAAGCTTTATAAATATAATCTTTTTGTTCTGCAGTTAAGTTTGGAAGCATATCATTGTAACCTGCAACCGTGATTGGAAGCACGCCATAAGTCATTCCGTCTTTAACTTCAGTAATTTTTTCTTCGGATAATTCTTTACCTAATTTTTTAAGGTAAGATTTATGCAATTTTGCAATAGATTCGTCTGCTTTTGCTTTTAACTTATCAATTTTTTCGTTTTGCTTTTCTTTGGCTAAAGAAGCATCTTCTTTTACTTTTTTGATTTCAGCGTCTCTTCCATCTTGAATTTCACTTAAATCTCTGAATTGCTGTGCAATAATATTTGAAACTGCTTTTTCTTTAGCTTCATTTTTCAAATTTAATTTTACAACGATTTTTGATGCTCTTTCGTTTGTAACTTTGATATATTCGGGGTCTAAATGCTGTTGTGCTATATTGCTTCCAAACACTAAAAGCATCATTAAAATCCCTATCTTTTTTATTGATTTCATCTTGATATATTTTATGAATTACAATATTTAATCTGCCTGATCTGCTAAATCTGCGAGCTAATTTTTTCTCTCGCAGATTTAACAGATTTACAGATTTTTATTTTGCTTTTTTAAGGTCGCCGATTCTTATTTTAAATCTAACAAAGGTCTTACCAAAGTCTCTTTGTTATTAGCTAAATCCTTCCAGTTTACTTTGATCGCTGGATTTACACCGTTGATGTAATCTTCAATATTAGAATATCCGTCTCCGTTTAAATCACCTTGAGCATCAGATGGATCGTTTGGATTTAAACCGTATTTTTTCTCCCAAGCATCCGGCATTCCGTCTTTGTCTGTATCTACATAAGGTTTTCCTTTGTATTCAGGATATCCTCCAACTTGAGAAATATCTGTAATAATTCCTTTTTTATAAGAATCCATTGGAAGTCTTCTGTGTTCGAATTGATAAAATTCTTTTTTCTCTAATCCTTTTGCATATTCTGGAACTCCAGTTTTTACTGTTCTTACGATTCTTTCATCAACTTTATCTCTAATTGGCAAAGTTGCTCCAACATTTTTAAGTACAAATTCATAAGACTCTTCAGCTGTCATGAATTTATTAAACCATGGCATTGGGAAAGGTTTATCTGCTTTCATTTTAGCAAAATATTCTTTTGATTCATCATAAGTCATCAACTCTCCTTTTTTGTTTTCAAGTTGAATTCCGCCGTCCCAATTGTCTTTGGTTACTTTTTCGTTACCGTTCACTACGTTACCGTTTACAAATGCTCTACCAAAAACTACATAAGGCAATTTGCTTCTTCCAGATTCTGGTTTTAAGATTCTGTAGCTAATTGGCTGTGTAAGATCTGTCACTGGACCTGGCTTATAAAAGTTGTTGATGATATTGTAATTTGCCGTGTAATCTCCACCGTCAGTAGATCTGTTGTACCAGTTGAAAACTACGTTATTTACAAAGTTGAAAATTCCGTTCCAACCAATAGAAGGATTTCTACCAGCATTATTTGCCCACATATTTCTCATAAAAGAGCAGTTTTCACCACCTAAGGTACTTCCGAAAGCGTGGTTATATGTATCTAAAGCTTCTCCGAATAAACTGTTTTGGATGGTGATATTTACTGTTCCAACCTTAATGTCTGGATAACCAGCGCCTGGGTTGTACATGTGTCTGTAGATAGACATATTTTCGTCTAGTCCCCAAGTTGCAGAAACGTGGTCGATCATAATATTTCCAACAGGATTTCCTCCAATAGCATCGTCTCGACGACCTACAAAAGTTTCGCCACGACGGAAACGTACGTGTCTGATAATTACGTCATGCGTATCGATCCAAGTTGATTCTCCAGCGATACATATACCATCTCCAGGAGCAGTTTGTCCTGCGATTGTAATATATGGCGCACGAATAATTAACGGACTTTTCAATCTGATAATTCCAGCAATATTAAAAACGATAATTCTCGCTCCTCCTTTTTCACAAGCTTCACGCAAAGTTCCCGGTCCACGATCTTCTAAACTAGTTACGGTATAAACTTTACCGCCGAGTCCTCCAAAAGTGTACATTCCTCCACCTTCAGCACCTGGGAAAGCTGGAACCTCAGCTTGAGGCAAATCTGTTGGCCTTGCTGCCCACGGAATATATGGTTTTCCTTGTTTTGCTTCTTCTTCAATAATAACTAAAGCTTTTTCCCAAGCTTCATCAGAAAGTCTTTGAGCTTCTTCTTTAATTGCTTTTTCCTGAGCCTGAACTTCTGGACTTATTTTAGGATACTGGGCAAAACATTTTGCACTTCCTAAAAAAAGCAACGCTGTGATAAATAATGCGGAATTTTTCATGTTAATTGTGACTTTGGTAATTCTTTTTAAACAAATCACCTGTATTTTTTTGACGAATACAGGTGAAAAGTTTATCTATTAATTCTTTTTGATCTAAATAATTTTATTCTTGGAAATTGTAAGTTCCAGCTGCTCCATTTCCATCTTTCCAACCTACAGTTTGTGTCAACCAAGGGTTCCCAACCAAAGCACTTTGATTAAGTCCCATGATGTAGTAGTTTGATCTCCATAAAATAGGAGTTGCTACACTACTCACGTTATCCATAGGTGTTGGAGGAGAACGTAATTCAAAATTAGCTGTATAAAAAGCTGCTAAAGCAGTAATTTGAGCTTGAAAGTTAGCTGCATCTGGATCTACAGAAATAGCTGCACGAGCATTAGCTAAAGGATCTGTACCTGCGGCACTAGTTCCGTTTTTATAGTGCAAATAATTTCCAATACGTTGTGTACCATTGATTACTGGAATACCTAGTTTGCTATTTGTTGCATCACTAAGTTCAGCATCATCACTGTAAAGCATCCATCTTTGAACATCCCAAAAACGTTTTCCTTCATATGCTAACTCGACTCTGCGTTCGTATAAACAAGCTTCAAGAGCTGCATATTTATCTCCTAAAATACCTATTCCGTAATTATCAGTTGCAGGAATACCAACACGTTTACGGATTCTACCTAAATACTCAATTGTATTTGCAATATCACCTTTGGCAGCATAACATTCTGCAATGTTCAATAGTAATTCAGCATAGCGATATTCCATAATATCTGTACCCGAAAGTTGATAATTAGATGCATTACTAACAGTAGGACTAGACATCTTACGAATAAATGCAGGACTCGATACATCATTACCCATACTAAAAGCTACACCAGTAGTTGCATTTGTTGACCAACGATATGCCCAAACTGTTGGTGCAGCAGCTGTAGCTAAACTGTTACTATAAGGCCAGTAACTTCCAGAAAAACCAAATGTTCTGTAAAAACGTGGATCACGATCTCTAAAAAATAAGAATGAATTGTAATTATTCGCTGCAGTAGGTCTTTTTCCACTTGCCATAGGAAATAAATCAATCATACTTTTTGGAGCTTTAACTCCTCCACTTCCCTGTCCACCTTGACTTGCCAAACGAATTGATCTTTCCCAAGAGTTATTTGACTGTAAAGAAGTAGTTACTGTAGCACTGCTCGCTAAAAGTTTAACAACGATAGCTTCTGGATGGAATGCATTATCGTTAACATAAAACATTCTTTCCCAATCTCTAGCAGTTGTTCCATATAAACCATGTCCTGCTGAAGTTAATTCTGCTTCTGCTGCTAATCCAGCTGCTAAAGCAGCATCCCAACGAGAAGTTGATGAATCCCAGCTTTTATTGAATAACGGACTAGCGTAAGTCAATAATACACGTGATTTTTGAGCCAATGCCGCACCTTTAGTAAAACGTCCGTAATCACTAGCTGGCCATTTACTTGGTAATAAACTTGCTGCTAAATCGAAATCAGCATTAATTTGATTAACCAATTCAGTTACAGTTGCTCTTGGTATTTTAATAGATGGATCATCTTTAGAAGGAGTCTGAACAGTTGTTATAATAGGGACACCACCATAAGTACGCATCAAATCAAAATATTGAACAGCGCGTAAATAATACATTTGTCCTTTAATCTGATTACGAAATGTTTGATCTAAAGTAGCTCCGTCAACATCGATTCTTTCCAACATAACATTAATATCTCTAATTCTGTTATATGGATCATTAGAAGGGTTTTCAACTAAAGTTTTACCGAAATAACCAGATCCGTCTGCTGCAGTTCCCAAAGTTACATTTGGATTAATCATAGCAGAAATACCACCTATTTCCTCTGTATAAGAAGTTTGAGTAGTTGTAAAAGATCCCACAACTATTGCAGTAGGAGTTTTATAACCATCATAAAAATCGTAATACAAATTGTTTACGTACCAATTAACGCGTTCTTCACTTTTAAAGAATTCCGCATCATAATATTTATATTGCTTTTTTTCTTCTAAAAAATCATCACTGCATGAAACTCCTAATATCATTAAAAGAATCATTGTTATATATGTACAAAATTTTGCTTTCATAATTGTTTTTTAATTAAAATTAGAATGATACATTCAAATTAATTGACCAAGTTCTAAGAGTTGGATATCTAGAAGCTGAATCATCATACATATTTCTATAATGATCTGGATAAGGGTTATATAAATCCCAAAGGTTATTACCTGTTACTCCTAAAGTAGCTTTTTGAATATTTAGCTGTTTCATTGCTTCTCTTGGAAGTTCAAATCCTACAGTTAAGTTTCTAACCACACATCTAAAAGCATTGATTTTCCAAAAATCTGATGGAGCAAAAATGTAATCCTGTTGCGCCATGTTTGGATACTTTCCATTAGGATTATCAGTAGCATCATACATGTCTGTCCAGAAAGATTCGTGAGCCCAGTCATTGTGAGCAGATGCAGTTCCTTGTTTTACTAAATCTATAGAATTGTAACTTGACCAAGAGGTTTGAATCTGTGTTCTTAAATAAAATGTTTTGTATGTGAAGCCCATATTAGTTGTAAAACCGTAAGTTCTATTATTATTGGCCAATTTAACATAATCTTCATTCCTCATAATTCTACCATCAGCTCCAGCTTGAGTTCCTGTAGATGCATTGTAAACACCCGCTGTATCTTGATAAGCCAACATTCCTTTTCTCATCATACTTACATTAGTAATACCCATATAATTTGGTACACCTCCTGCAGCTGTAGCTCTCTCTGTTAAATAACTCCAATAGTTCGCTACATCCTCGTCTGTTCTTAAGATACCATCACCTGTAGAAGTTTGTTTCCAAGTATTGAATCCCCATACTGGGAAAAAAGTAGATGCACCAACGGTTGTAATATTTGTATTTGCATCAACTTTAGCAAGGTCAGGATATTTTTTAACTTCATTATTTGAAAACCCTAGGTTCACTCCTACTTTATAGCTGAAATCTTCTTTTATTTTATCATTCCAACTTAAACTAAATTCACTTCCCCAAGCGTCAATTGCCGCATAATTTACCTCGGCAAAACCACCTCCTACTGTAATTGGGGTACCAGCCTCACCAGCTAATCCAATCAGCATTTCTGAAGATTTATCATAGTAAAAATCAGCAGTAAGTTGTAATCTGTTTTTTAAGAATCCCATATCAAAACCAAGGTTGTTTTTGATTGTAGTGTCCCAATGTACATCTCTATTTGGATTTGGACGCGGTGTAATTCCTCCACCTAAAAGACCTCCATTTCCACCAAACTGAGTTCCCTTATCTGGCAACGGCTCATAAAACTGCAACCATCTCCAGTAATCAATATTATCTTTCCCTGTTTTTCCAATAGAGTAACGTATCTTGAAATTATTCATCCAAGAAACATTGTCAGTAAACCAATGTTCTTTAGACACAACCCATCCCAATTGTGCACCTGGGAAAAATCCCCAGTAATTTTCCGGTGCAAATTTAGTAGAGGCATCACTTCTAAATATAAACTCAGCAATATATTTGTCCTTATAACTATAGTTAATACGTCCTAAATAAGACTGTGTACCGGACTCCACTTTTACAGCTTGTGAGTTAGTACTTATAGGTCCAGCAGTAGTACTATTTCCTAAAAAGTCTTTTGATGTACCTTCATAAGCTAAACGAACATTTTTATTCCATGCTTCTGATTGCTCGTAACCAAACATTGCTGATACATTATGATTTCCAAACGTTCTAGCGTATGTTGCAAAAAAGTTAGCCTGTACTAATTTATCTAAATCTGTAGTATAGTAAACTCTAGAACCACGAATGTTTGTATCAATAGCATATAACGAATTAGCATTTTCTAAGTGATTATCAGCTAATTGATAATTTGTTATTCTCGCTAAATCATAAGGTAATTGATATTGCTCTGTATAGCTGCTAGATTGGCTTCTTGCATAACTTCCTTTTACACTTAAACCTTTTAAAAATGGCAGTTTATATTCTAGAGACAAATTTACATTGTATGAAAACTGTTCTTCTATTTGTTTTCCAGCATCTAAGCCTGCAAAATAGTTCCATCCTGCAATCGTCGTATTAGAATTTGCACTTCCTAAGTTACGATCTGTACGTGGAAACGGAGACATCCAATATGTTTTACCATTTACTGTAGTATCCCATGGAATATATTTTGGCATGTGTACTAAATAAGCGTAATCTGCTTGTTCTCCTCCAGCAGCAGAACCAAAACTACTATCATTTAAGTTAGCAGAAGCCTTAGAAAATGATTTAGTTACATCAGTTGTGATAGCAGAAACGGAAGCAGAAAACTCTAAATCTTGAGAGATTTTAATATTAGTTCCTGTTCTGAAATTCCATTTTTTATAATCTTGTTCTCCTAAGTTAGGCCCTTGATCAAAGTATGTAATACCAGCAAAATAAGTCGCTTTTTCAGTTCCTCCACTTGCAGAAAGAGATTGTCTTTGCTGAACCGCAGGCTTCCACGCTTTTTTAAGCCAGTCATAGTCTAAACCTTTCATTTTCTCAAGCTCATCATTAGAAAAATATTTAGATCTATCGGCTTCCAAGTTAGAATTCAAAAATCTATTTTTCCAAATTCCATGCTCATAAGCATTCATTGTTTTACTATGGCTTACCGCATCATTCATAGAATATTGACTGTAATAAGTAAACTTTGGTTTTCCAGATTTTCCTCTTTTAGTTTTTACGATAATAGCTCCCTGTGAAGCTCTAGAACCGTAAATTGCTGCAGAACCATCTTTTAAAATTGTCATACTTTCAATTTCTGAAGGATCCAATTGGTTGAAGGTATCCAATGTCGGTTTTCCATTTTGCGGATCGATCTGCACCATATCGTCGATAACTACCAATGGAATAGTGGAATTACCATCTTTTGAAAACCCGAAATTCTGACGAATCTGAATTGTCGCAGGATCGCCAGGACGAGCCCCACCGCCTGATATACTAACACCTGGAGTCAATCCTCGTAGAGCTTCAGATAAATTTGATACAGGTAAATCCTGAAATTCTTCTGGCTTTAAAGTAATGATAGCTCCAGTTACATTATTCTTTTTCTGGGTACCGTATGCAACAACTACAATATCATCTAGTACATTAGAATCTTCTTGTAATTTAGCATCAACATTTGTACGACCATTGACAGGGATTTCAGATTTTTTCATTCCAATAAAAGAAAAAACTAATGTTGCTCCTGGTTTAACTTTAATCTGATACTTACCATTGTAATCAGTAGTAACAGTATTCTTCGTAGACTTTTCCGTCACGTTTACCCCTGGTAGTAGACCAGAAATATTATCAGTAACGGTTCCCGTTACTGTAACTGAATTTGAGTTTTGAGCAAAACTCACCACACTCATCAGTGCAAACAAAAGAAAACTACATCTTTTTATAAGTGCTTGTTTCATAAATGTTTTTTTTGGTTAGGTTATTAATTGTTAGTTAGTCATGTTTAATATGTCTTAAACTCTAATAAAAATTTTACTTAAAGAAATCTTAAAGGATTTTATTAAATGTCTAAAACACATTTATTTTAGTGTTCCAAAAATATAACGATGTAGTATTAGAACCGTCCTGCTGTATCCTGTTTTAATCACATAATCTCAAAAAAAAGCACTTAAAAAAAACAATATTAATAAAAATTGGATGGAAAAAATAAATGGAATAGAATATTTGAGACAAAAGTTTGACATATGTGAAATTTAGAGTCGCATTTTGAGTAAAATTTCATAAGATTTTTATCAAAAACAAAAATCTGCTATATATTCTTCAAAAATTTACATCATCTGTCCTGATTCGTAAGTGCTTAGAAAAAGTTGATTTTTACGAAAACGATAGAGTTTTTAACAGAAAAAGAAGTGATTTAAAGTTAAAAAACTTACAAAACTATTACAGGACAGTTAAAAGATCATTTAAAAAAATAGTCTTAAATATTTATTAAAAAGATTATATTTTTAAAAGTAAATTCTGACCAACGAAATGTAAACGGGAATTTTTACTTTTTTTAATTGATGCAAAAACAAAAAAGCCCGCGAATCAATGATCGGCAGGCCTTGGATATTTTTGATTTTTTAACCGTTTTGAAGTTTACAAATCATTCATAGCAAAAATCTCGCTAATGCTGAAAATGAGACCTCATTTCAAGTAATTATTAATTAACTGTATTCCAGTTATTTAAAACTAATTCTTTATTATATTTTTTAATATCATCTTTCTTTAGTTGATGTGACCATGAAACTCTTTGAGAAACATCTTTTGCGCTTGAACCTTTGCTTCCAAATTCAGCGTAATAGGCTGTTTTATCCTTATCAGGAAATCTGGTATCTGGCCATGCATTCCAACCTTCTGGAATAATATGAGAACCAATATTCGTGTTAATAAAAACCGTTTGCGCATACGGCCTCCACGGTCTCCCTAAAAACACTTTATCTACCGATTTGTCTTTAGCAGTAAGTTTACAATCTACAAAAACAAAACCATACGCCTGCCCCTGCGGAGTTGAAGCCGCCGTGATATAAGAATTCATTAAACTTTCGATTGTACATTTATAAAAATAAGCCGTTGCAGCTCCGAAAATAAAATCGGTTGTTCCGTTGATGAAACAGTTTTCGAAATAAATTCGGGTATTTCCTTCCGATAAATAAAGCGTATCCTGATTTCCTAAAAGATTACAATTCTTTACAATAACTCTATCACTCTTAATGTGAAGTGCAACCGCCTGCCCTACTCTTCCAGCGGAATTTTCAACCGTAAGATTTTCGAGTGTACAATCATTTCCTTTAATCAAAAAAGAATATGACGTTCCTGTTCCAAATGCCTTTTTCCCTGATGGATCTTGTTCACGAAGTAGTTTCCCAGAATAATCATCAAATGAAATAATCGTTTTATTTCTATCCGTTCCCTTTAATGTAATGAAAGTTTTAGAAACCGGAATTTCTAACTTTTCAATATACTTCCCCGGTTTTATGGTTATGACAACTCGTTTTTCTGAATTGTCTTTCACATTATTTATTGCTTCCTGAATGGTTTTAAAGTCTCCTGAACCATCTTGTGCAACGGTTAGTGCAAGTTTGTTATCCAGCGTTTGGGCTGATAAAGAAAATGTAATTAAAAATAAAGCTAGAAAATATTTCATATATTTTTATTTATTTGATTTTGTTTTGTCATTTCGACCGAAGGGAGAAATCACACTAGAAATTCCACAATCTGAGTCATCAATCTATGTCGATTTACGCGTGTGATTTCTCCTTCGTCGAAATGACAAACTATGAGAATAAAATCCGTTTTTAATCAGCGTCTTTACGAAGTAAATCCGTTTCATCCGCGTCCTAAACGTCCCAAAAAATCTAGTGCGACATCCAAACCGTCATTTCCCCCTGCCCTTTATTTCCCCATGCAAAATAAGGAACTAATTTTACAGGAACAGCAATTGCATCTTTCGATGAAAGCGGTTTGTACAACGATTTATCCCAAGAATTATTCGGATTTATAATTGCCTCAGCTTCAATACTCACTAAATTTCTATTGTTTAATGTAAAATTGTTCGTTGTAAATTTCGAATTCAATTTTAAAGCCACATCATTTACGCTAGTTTTCGCAGGAAGCTGATCAGATTCTAAACAATATACCAAAGGTCCTCTTTTTACCGCAACCTGATTTTTAACCTCTTCCACTAACGGATTCGCTTCCATCAATTCAACCGGCATTGGAATATTCAACTCGATTACATCTCCTTTTTTCCATTTTTGATTCAACTTGAAATAAGTTCCTGAAACGATTTTATCTGAAACTTTCGAACTATTAACCGAAACTTCTGCGTTCTGACTCCAACCTGGAATTCTTAAAAAGAAATTCTGTAAATATTTTGGTGCTTTTACAATTTTCAAAGTTATTTTTCCGTCCCAAGGATAATTCGTTTGCTGTTCAATTTCCAACGTTTCTCCGTTTAAAGTTTTTGTATTTAAAGAATTACTTCCGTACAAATTGACATACAAACCTTCCTTTGAAAGATTATAAGCATAATTTCCAACTTCGGCAATAGTTCTCGTTACGTTTGGCGCACAACAGTTTGAAAGCGCAATATAACCTTCACGTACATTTCCCCATCTTTGATGAAAAGGCAAATCGTTAGAAACATTCAGCGGATTGTTATACAAGAATTTTTCGCCTTCTAAATCCATTCCCGAAAGTACGCTGTTGTAAAGTGCCAACTCTACAATATCAGCATATTTAGCATCTCCCGTAATTTGAAGCATTCTCCAGTTCCACAATACATTTCCAATATTGGCGCAAGTTTCGGTATGAGCCGTTGCATTTGGCAACTGAAAAGGTCTTCCGTACGCCTGATGAATTTTTTGAACCACAGTAGGATCATAAGAAGTTCCGTCTGGCGAAACGCCATCATACAAAGAACCACAACCTCCAGTGATGTACATTTTACGGTACGTTACGTCATCCCAAATCGATTCTAGATTATCCAATAATTTCTTTTCTCCCGTTTCAGCATATAAATCGGCAACTCCTGCGTATAGGTAATTCGCTCTTACAGCATGTCCCATTGCGTTTGTCTGTTGTCTAAACGGAATCCTGTCCTGATTGTCATCGGTTCCGTCATTTGTAGTTCCGCGAATGTCAATCAAATTATTAGCCAATTCTAAATATTTCGGATCTTTTACAGTTCTGTACATCTCGACAATTCCCATATAATGTGACGGACAAATAGCATTTCGAGCCAATTCTGGCGAAGCTTTTTTATAAAAATCATACAAGAAATCCGCAACTCCTTTGGCAATATTCAGGAAATTTGTTTTTCCAGTAGCACGATAATGAATACAAGCCGCTGTCATTAAATGTCCCATATTGTATTTCTCGAAACCCAATTGTTTCTTCACTTCTTCTGGCCCTAAAGTTCCCCAGCGTTCATCAATTAAAACGGGAGTGTGAATATAACCGTCTTTGCGCTGTACTTTCGCGAAAAGCGCAATAGCCTTATCCATTTCGGCATCGAGTCTCTTATCTTTTGTAACGGCATAAGTGGCAGCCATTCCTTCAAAAATCTTGTAGAAATCTCCATCATGAAATGAAGGTCCTTTAAAAGTTCCTTTGCTTATTCCTGCTGAAATTTCGAAGTTTTTGTAAGCGTGAGAAGTTTCATTATGATACAAATCCCACATATACGGCAAAGTATTTTTGGTTTCTACATCAAATTGTTCTTTCCAAAAGCCGTTTGTCCATTTAACGTCTTGCAAACCTACGCTTTGGAGTTTAGAATATGGACTTTGTGAATTCGCCACCAAACCTTTATTTTGGGCCACCACTCCGACACTAACCAAAAATAAGCTGAGAGAAACATTTAATAATTTTTTCATTCTATTTTGATTTTGAACCATATAAGTAATATAAGTTCATTTAAACTAACTTTATTCAATTTGAAGTATAAGAAGTATTAACTAGTTCACGAAAAACTTATAATTTTCTTATATGACTTATATGGTTTAAATAATTATTTTACAAAGAAATTGATAGTTCTGCTCATGGAATCTCCGTCGGCATCTTTTACCGTGATTACGAATGATGCAAAACCTGTATTTTCAGCTGTAAACTGAATTTCTTTTCCTTTTAAACTCGCTTTTCCATTTTTAACTTCAGAGAAAGTATAAACTGGTTTGTTTTCATATCCTTTGAAAAAATCTGCCACAGCCAAAGCTTTTTTATCTTTTAAATTGATAAAATAATGAGGCTGAGCCAACCAGTCCAGATAATTATCCAATTGTGTAAATCCGTCTTTATCAATATCTGAATTAGCATCTGAGAAATCTCCTGCTGGTGAATTTTCATTTAAACCAAAAGCTTTTTCCCACCAGTTTGGTAAACCGTCATGATCTGTATCCCAATCTGCTGGACGAGTTTCTGACGCAAATTTTGGCCATCCTCCAGCATCTTCTTCATTGTCAATCATACCGCCAAGACCGCTTTTACTTCCTTTATAAGTAAATGTTCCTTTTTTAGTTTCATCAATAATTCTATTATCGTGTTTATCCATAAACGGCTGATTTGCCCCAACATCCGAAAGTACATTTTTATAAGCTCCTTTAGCCGATTGTGTTTCAACAAAAGATTCAAAAAATGGCTTATTCACGAAAGTTTCATAGTTTACCATTTCTTTGTTGGTAACCGTCATTTTTCTTCCTTTTTCTTGAGATTTTTCATCAAAATAACCCGGCATTACATTTCCGTCAAAATAATAACGCTGCATTCCTTTTCCAACACCTTCGTGCTGTGCATTCAAGGCAACAAAAATCCCAGTTGAAGCGCCTGGTTTGTAATAATTGTTTACAAAGTTCACTTCATTGGCACCACCATCAGTTGTTCTTTTTCCCCAGTTGTAAACAACATTATTACGAATATCCAATCTTCCTGTGTAAAATCCGTCACCACTTAAACCACCGCCAATACTCCAGTTTCTTCCATAATTGTGTGCCAGTAAATTATGATGAAAACTTCCTATATCTCCGCCAATTGTAGCTGCATAACCGTGCATTTTTCCTGCTTCGTATTTACCGTGTCCAGCTACATTTAAAGCCTCAGAAATTAGAGTTCGCTGCAACGTAATATGATGCGCACTACGCGAACTAAACGATTCATCGATCGTCCAGCTGATCGAACAGTGATCAATAATACTAAAATTAGCACCCGTCAATCCCATTCCGTCATACGTTCTTCCGCCGCCGATTCTCACTTTCAAAAAGCGGATAACACCATCATTTCCAGTTAATCCAATTGGCGCTCTGCTAATTGTAATTCCTTCACCCGGAGCAGTTTGTCCTGCGATAGTAATATAGTGCTGATTGGCAACCAATCTTGATTCCAGTTTAATATTCCCCGAAACATTAAAAACAATTGTTCTAGGTCCGATTTCCTGATTAATAGCATCACGTAAACTTCCTGGACCGTCATCGTTTAAGTTGGTTACTTCAACCACTTTTCCGCCGCGTCCTCCCACAGCATAACGCCCGTAACCTTCAGCTCCCGGAAATGCCAATTGTGCAGGTCTAAACGACCAAACATTTCCCAAAGTTTCCTGACCGTTACTATCTACTTCATCCACTCTCCAATAATAAGTTGAACCGCTGTACAAATCTGAAACAGAGAAATTTTTATCGACTAATTTTCCTTTAAATTCTTTTGAAGATTCTGTTGCATTTTCTACCGCATTTTTATCTAAACCAAAATACAATTTGTGAGCAACAACGCTTTTTGGAGCATCCCATTTTAAAATAACATTTTTGGTCACTTCAACATGTTCATCTCTGTTTGCAGGTTCTGGAGTACGCGCCTGATTCATTAAATTTGGCGTATCAATTTCAAAACCATTCACTACAATTTGCTTGATAACATCAGGATTCGTTGTTGGATCAATTTCAAAACGAACAATCACATCTTTACCTTTTTCTGCATTAAATGTGATGTAAGCCATTGCAGCATCAATTTTTGCATTGGCTCTCTGACTTGCATTTACAGTTTCCTGAAGTTTCCCGTTTATTAAGATTTTTATCGGAGAAAAAGTTTTTCCGGTAATCACATCAAACGCATTATGAAATGTCAAAAGCGTATGTTTTCCTGCTGCCAAACCGCTAATTTTAAGTTCTAAATTTTCAGCTGTAACCAATCCGTCTGAGCCCAATCTATTGTAAAACGGAGCGCTAATTCCGACCTTATTCCATTTTGAAGTAAAATTTCCTTTCAACTTAAAATTTACTCCATTAAAAGTTTTTTGATCTTCCTTATTTTCATTGATTACCCATGAATCGTAACTTGGATCATGCACTTCTTCTAATCTTCTTTGAAAAAAGTCAAAATCGACTTTCACTATCTGTTTATCGGTATTCTGTGCCTGTCCATTAGTTGCCAACAGCATTGCCAAGGCAAAAGAACTTAATACTTTTTTAATCATTTTAGTTTAATTTTTTCTGATTCTGATTTTCCAATCAGGTTTATAATGTCTTTTTTTCTTTCTTCTGGAACTACTTTTAAAACCTTTACTTCTCCATTAATAAGTTCTGCTTCAATTGTAGTATTTTGTTTGGCATGTAATTTAAAATTAACGTTCCATTCTTTTGGCCAAGCTGGAAAAATATAAATTTTCCCATCTGATTCCTGCAAAAGCATTTCCTGTATGCCGATCATGCCTGAACCGCCCCAATTATGATCTGGAACCCAGTCAAAACCTGGTCCCCAAAATGCTGGAAAACGTCTTTCTGAATTAGCCATTTTTAAGGTATTGTATTTTGATGCTTCATCGGTCAAACCTAAACTTGCGGCGAAAATATTGTCTTGTTTCCAACCAATATGACTTCTAAATTTTAAAGCATCTGGATCGTACTTCCATGTATTTAAAGCCGTTTCTAAGTCTGGTTTTCCAACACCGTAAATTCCCCATGGATAAACAGGATACAATTGCGGCACTTCCGAATTGTTAACGCGTTCCCATGTTTTGGCAGGAAGTAAAACTTTATGATTTTCAATCTGTCCGAAATTCAAAGGCGGAATTCTGGTTTGAAATGCTTTTAAGTATTCAACATCTTCTTTTGACAGCTGATTTCCAGAAATGTTTAAAAGATTTTCTGTAATAACTTGCAAAGCCGAAATCGTACTATTTGAATTATTAGTCATTTTATACGTTTCAGCAGCTGAACCTGGAAAAAGAACCAATTTTCCGTTTCCGTCCAATGCTTTTCTACCTCTTTGTTTGGCTAAATATTGATAATGTTCATCAAAAAAACGAAGGCAACTTATAATAAATGGATTATATTTCTGAATATCTTCTCCCGCATATTCTTTTTGCTGTAACATCATTTGGCAGAATTCTAAAACGGTATCCCATTCATATTCGAGCCAAGCATTATATTCCATTCCTGGATCGTAATCTGTGGGACGTTTCCATTCGTATTCTGTCGGATTTGGCAATCCAAAATTTTCTAATTGTTCTGTGAAAGAAGCTCCGTTATGTTTCCAATAAACTTTACTTCGTAATTCGGCATTTTTTTGAAGACGTAGATAATAATCCAATTGCGATTTCATCATATCAAAATCACCGCTTTTTATCATCGGAAAATAAACCAATCGCTGGTTTTGAGCTGTCATGGTTCCTCCGCCCCAATTTCTGAAATCGGGTGTAAAATTCAGATCTTTATTCGTATGAACAGGATCAACTGTAAAAAGTCCTCCGTTGAATTTTGTTGGATATTTTCCGTACGCATTGCATCCCAACATGTATCGGAACAATTGATAATTCTGTCCAATTTGGTAAACCGAATCCTTCTCAATCGATTGATTTTTTTGTGTAAAAATAAAACTGCGGTTCCAGAAATTATTCCACCATTTTATGGTGTTCTTTTCGGCTTGTTTTGTTGTATTTTTATTCGAAGTAATCAAACTTTGCAATCCGTTATTCCAAGTCGCAAAATCAGATTGATTGGTATTTAAATAAATCTCTAACGAATGTTTTTTTGAAGATTTTATGCTCGTTAAGTTAAAGCCTTTAAAATCGGTATCTTGATATTTTCCAAGATAAGTTCCGTCTGGTTTTAAGTTATCGCCTTTCATGAATCCACCGAAAGTCAAATTAGCAATTGGATTCAGCAATTGATCTTTAACCGATTCCATTTTCTGCTGTTTTACAGCAACATCAAAAACAGTTTGTTCGCGATTTCTGTGGTAGAATTTAAGTCCTTTATTTTCAAAAGCAATCGAATCTTTAAAATTGACAAGATCTCCTTGAGGTGCCCATTTATAAGAATTGGCATTGTTTTCTTTTCCTTTTGAAATACGATTCTGATGACGCCAGCTTTCATAAGAAGCCGTCATTTTTAACGGATTTTTACTTTCTAAATCAACATGAATAATAGGTTTGAAAACATCAACCCAAAGTTTGATTTTGGTATTATTTTGTCCAACCAAAACATAACCGTCTTTCAATTTCAATTCCTGACGAAAACCATCTTTTCCCTCAAACGGATTTGGTCTTAAAGTAATTTTTACACGCCCTAATTTCAACAAAGTATTATGTTCATCGAAAGTCCCGCTTCGTGAGAAATAGAAATACAAATCTCCTTTTTCTACCCAGACATTCATCCCAATATCACCGCCACCCAAAGGCATAGATTCTGATGAATTTGCGCTTTGCGCTGTCCAGACTTGATTGTAATTTTCAAGCGTTGGAATCTGCGCTTTAAGGCAAAGCGTGGTGAAAATAAGTATGTATTTTATGTATTTCATTTTTTTCGTTCTCCTGCAAGGTTTTCAAAACCTTGTAGGTATTTAATTTTTATTTTTCTCTCGCAGATTTCGCAGATTTTGCTGATTTTATTTTATCTGCATGATCGGCCAAATCTGCGGGAACCGTAATTATGCACATTTTTTTGTCAATCCGAGGAACGAGGAATCTCACTCGTAACCACAAAGATTGTTGATTACTGATGAGGAATATCTGGTGTGATTTCTCCCTTCGGTCGAAATGACAAAGTAAGTGGAAACTCATAACTTATAACTCATAACTTATATCTACCACTCATCCGTTCTAAACGAAGAAACTGGCAATCCACCTGCACTAAACAATTCCGCTTTTGCGAAATCTTTCCATAAATATCGTATTGCAACTGGTTTGGTAACTTTATCCGAAGTTAAAACCACTGATTTTCTTCTTACAACCGTTTTTGCAGGATAAAAAACTTTGTCTTCTCCTGCTATTTCAAAACCTGAAACTTCTTTGTCATAAGACGTAATTCCGTTTGCCACATCATCAAAAGAAACCGTTACAGCGCCGTCTTTTATCTCCATCGATTTGTATTTCGGACTTTCGAATTCGAAACCTTCAATTCCGTAGGTTCTTGCCAAAGCCTGAAAAGCCAAACGGTTTCCTCCTTTTTCCTTGTCCATTGGGTGAATATTATTTTCTTCGCCAACATCCATTAAAACTGCCATAGCCGAATTCGGAATCTCTTTCGAAGCTTTAAACTGCGCCTCTCTCAAATAAGCCGAATTGTATTTTTCCAAATAATCTTTTGGATGAAATGAAGCATAGTTAAACGGCGCAATCTGAGCGAAATAAAAAGGAAAATCTCCTTGATTCCACATTGTTCTCCAACTGCTTACCATCTTTTTCATTAAAGCTGTATATTCGTTTGCTCTCTCGTAATTCGACTCTCCCTGATACCAAATACAGCCTTTGATTCCGTAACCGATAACAGGCGAAAGCATTCCGTTAAACAAAGTCGTTGGAACACGATTTGGATCTTTTACTAATTCTTCTTTGGTAGTCGGAATTTTAGCGCTCGCAAAATCTTTCAACATTTCCTTGTTCATCCACGCTTCCATGCTCGAACCTCCGTAAGAAACATGAATCAATCCAACCGGAACATTTAAAACTTCCTGTAAAAGCGATCCAAAATACCAAGCTGTTGCGCTAAAATTTGAAGTCGATTTTGGTGAAGCTTCTTCCCATTTTCCTTCAAAATCGTCTTTTGGTTCTAAAACTGTAGAACGCGGAATCGTAATCAATCGAATGTTTTTATTGGTTGATCTTACAATGATTTCGTTTCCGTTTTTAACGGGTTGTCCCTGAAAACCCTTCAACGGCATTTCCATATTCGATTGTCCGGAACAAAGCCAAACCTCACCAATTAAAATGTTTTTGATGGTTACTTTTTCGTTTGCTTCAGTCACTTCAATTGTAAAAGGTCCGCCAGCTGATGAAGTTTGCAATGCTGTTTTCCATTTGCCAGAAGCATCAGCTTTAGTTTTGTAGATTTTAGAATCCCAAGATGTTTTTATTGTCACATTTGCATTTTTCTCTACCCAGCCCCAAATTGGTGCGTTCGATTTTTGCTGTAGCATCATATTGTCCGAAAACAATGCTGGCATTTTAATTTTTGCATTGATTTGAAAAGTCACAATCAAACATAAAATTGCAACAATACATTTCTTTATATTTCTCATATTTTTTACTTTAATCTATATTTCAACGCCTTAAAATCCGCTGTTTCAATCTGATCGTCCATCGGGTTAAAACCCGACGCTACAATATAAATCGTTCCTCC
>NZ_CAMLIX010000008.1 GCF_946479975.1 uncultured Flavobacterium sp. | reverse complement strand
TTGACGGAAAAAGCTATTTTGTAGACGGAACAACGATTCACGATCACGGAGATGCACACTCTGAAAAAGGTTTTTGCAACGCTATCAGCAAAGCTTCAGTTACGGGAGAAATTGTAAACAACAGATTCAAAGCAACTTCATTTGTATTAATAGACGATAAAAAATAATGGCATTAATTCTTGAAAACATTTCGAAACACGTTTCACTGACGCCAGAAGAACAGGCACTTTTTTTATCTAAATTAGAAACAAATACTTACAAAGCCAAAACGCTTTTATTGAATGCCGGCGAAGTCTGCAAACATTCTTATTTCGTAAATTCTGGTATTTTAAGAAGTTTCAATATCAACGATAATATTGTTGAACATGTACTCTCTTTCGCTTGCGAAGGCTGGTGGATGAGTGATATGTACAGTTATTTTTCGCAGAAACCTGGACAGCTTTTTATTGAAGTTTTAGAAGAAGCTGAAGTGGTTTCATTATCGAAAGAAAATCAGGAACAATTGTATTTGGAGATTCCGAAACTGGAACGTTTTTTCAGGATCTTGATTGAAAATTCCTTGGTTGCAAATCAGCAAAGATTAATGGATAACTTAAGTTTACCCGCAGAAGAACGTTTCGAAAAATTTACCAAAAAATACGGAACATTGGTTCACAAAGTTCCTCAAAAACAAATCGCTTCTTTCATCGGCGTAACACCTGAATTTTTCAGCAAAATGAAAGCTCGCCTTTTAAAGAAATAAAATTTTCCGCCACGAATTCACGAATTATTTTTCAACAATCTTTGAGAATAAAATTCGTGAATTCGTGGCGGAAAAAATTTAAAATTGCTCAACCTCTGTAGAATGTTTCATTGCGGTTATTGTTGATTTTCCTATCATAACCGTGTTTTGAACGGCGTCAAAATAAGAAGTTCCCACAAAAGCCTGATGTTTTACAGCTCTGAATCCGGTTTTTTGCAGCGCGAATTCTCTTTCCTGCAATTCAGAATAGCCCGCCATACCACGTTCTTTATACGCTTTTGACAATTCAAACATACTTGTATTCAAAGCATGGAATCCTGCTAAAGTGATAAACTGGAATTTATAACCCATTTCGGCTAAATCTTCTCTGAACGTTTCCATTTCGGCAACAGATAATTTTGCTGCCCAGTTGAAAGAAGGAGAACAATTGTATGCCAGCATTTTATCTGGAAATTCTTTTTTCATTGCTGTTGCAAATTTTCTCGCGTAATCTAAATCTGGATTACTGGTTTCCATCCAAATCAAATCGGCATAAGGAGCATAACTCAAACCTCTTGCAATTCCCTGTTCAATTCCGTTGTTTACATAGAAAAAACCTTCAGCAGTTTTTTCTCCCGTTAAGAATTTTCGATCTCTTGGGTCTGCATCGCTTGTTAATAAATTTGCTGCATCAGCATCTGTTCGGGCCACAATCAAAGTTGAAACTCCCATAACATCTGAAGCCAATCTTGCCGCAATCAGTTTATTAATTGCTTCTTGCGTGGGAACTAAAACTTTTCCACCGAGGTGTCCGCATTTTTTAGCAGAACTTAATTGATCTTCAAAATGAACTCCAGAAGCTCCAGCTTCAATCATTGATTTCATCAATTCGAAAGCATTTAAATTTCCTCCAAAACCTGCTTCGGCATCAGCCACAATGGGAACTAAATAATCTTTTTTATCTTCAACTTCATTTACGGTCTGGATCTGATCAGCGCGTAACAAAGCATTATTAATCTTTTTTACTACCATCGGAACGCTGTTTACGGGATATAGCGACTGGTCGGGATACATTTCGCCCGCCAGATTTGCATCAGCTGCAACTTGCCATCCACTCAAATAAATCGCTTCTAAACCAGCATCTACTTCCTGAATCGCCTGATTTCCCGTTAAAGCTCCCAACCCCGCTACATAATCCTGGCTTTTTAACTTTCTCCATAATTTTTGTGCTCCCATTTTTGCAATAGAATGCTCAATTTGATACGAACCTTGAAGCGTAACTACTTCACTCGCAGTGTAAGGACGCTCTACTCCTTTCCATCTCGGGTTCGTAATCCAATCGTTAATCAATTCCTGAATTCTGTCTTCTGTTGCTTTCATAAATGTATAGTTAAGTTGGTTAGTAAGTGATGTCATTTAATTAAAAATTGAGAATTAAAAATTAAAAATCTCTGATATTTGCCAAATCTCCGTGAAAAGCATTTAATTTTTAATTCTCGATTTTTAATTGTTATAAATATTTATAGCATGGAATCGTCAAGAAATCAACGAAATCAGGATTTACGATTAATCTTTCCAATACTTTTTCTGCTAATGGAAATTGCTGTTTTTCATGATTTTCTTCACCTAATTCGGTTTTGATTTTTTGGAATTCATCCAAAGCCAATTCGTGATAATACGCCAGATCTAATTTTCGTCCATTATCTAAAACCACTTTGTTTTGAAGCCATTGCCACAATTGCGATCTTGAAATTTCGGCGGTTGCTGCATCTTCCATCAAATTATGTAAAGCCGCAGCGCCTTGTCCGTTCAGCCATGAAGCCAAGTATAAAACGCCTACATTGATATTTTTTCGAACACCATTTTCTGTAATCAATCCAATTGGTGGTTCAATCAAATCAGCTTCTGTAATTTTTCTGTGCTCTCTTTTTATATGAATCTGGTTTGGCGTTGGCATTCCTTTATCAAAAATTTCTTTTGCTAAAACAACTAAGTCGGGATGCGCTACCCAAGTTCCGTCGTGACCATTTTTAACTTCACGCTCTTTATCCGTTTTTACTTTCGCGAAAGCGATTGCATTTGCCTCATCATTGTTTCTAATCGGAATTTGTGCTGCCATTCCGCCAATCGCATGAATGCCGCGTTTATGACATCTCTGAATCACCAGATTTGAATACGCATTCATAAAAGGCGAAGTCATATTTACCTGATCGCGGTCTGGAACGATGAATTTTGGATTTTTTCTAAACTTTTTAATGTAGGAGAAAATATAATCCCAACGTCCGCAGTTCAAGCCAACGATATGTTCTTTTAATTCGTAAATAATTTCATCCAACTGAAAACTTGCCGTTATTGTTTCAATTAAAACCGTCACTTTTATCGTTCCTCTTTCCAGTTTCAAATAATCTTCAGTAAAATCAATGACACTGTTCCACCATCTTGCCTCTAAATAATGTTCCAATTTCGGAATGTAGAAATACGGTCCAGAATTATTCGCCAAAAGTTTTTTATGATTGTGAAAAACATACAAACCAAAATCTACCAAAGATCCTGAAACTTCAGTTCCATCAATTAAAACATGTTTTTCAGGAAGATGCAAACCGCGCGGACGCACGATTAATGTCGCGATTCTTTCATTTAAATGATACGATTTCTGTTTCACCAAATCCGTATAAGTAATCGTTTTATTAACCGCATCAATCAAATTCACTTGTCCGTCCATTAAGTTTTGCCAGGTTGGCGAAGTGCTGTCTTCGAAATCGGCCATAAAAGTTTTGGCCCCTGAATTCAAAGCATTGATAATCATTTTGCGATCAACTGGTCCGGTAATTTCAACTCTTCTGTCCAGTAAATCTTTCGGAATTTCTCCAGCCGTCCAATTGCCTTCTCTGACGCTTTTTGTTTCTGGAGTAAAAACTGGCATCACACCCTGATCAAAAGCGACTTGTTTTTGCTCTCTTTGCAAAAGCAATAATTTTCGCTGTGAGTCGAATTTTTTGTGCAATTCGGTAATAAATGCAATTGCTTCTTCGGTCCAGATTTTTGGATAAGCAAGCTTTTTGTCGGCCAGAATTTCTAAAGCCATTTCAGTGATCTCAAATTGGTTTTTCATAGCTGCAGATTTTATTTTTTATTTGATTAAAAAGTATTTCTTCCCAATCACTTTTGATTTTATCAAAACCAACAAATTATAACTAACTCATAATTAAATTGTTTCGACAGTACAATGTTATAAAAAAGTTTTTTACAAAACAAGCGAACGTTCGCTAAATTTAAAAAATATTTATTTTGCGATTGTTTTCAGAATAATTATATTTGACATTATGAATATCGAAAAAGACTATATAAAGCTGATTTTTGGGCTAAAACTAAAGCAAGTCCGCACCCAAAAAAATCTTTCACTTTTTGGTTTAGCTAAACTTACCAATCTTTCAAAATCGTATTTAAACGAGATTGAAAAGGGTAAGAAATATCCAAAAGCGGATAAGATTTTGCTTTTATGCAAACATTTAGACGTGACTTACGACCAAATGGTGTCTTTAAAACTAGATAATAATCTCGCTCCTATTGGCGAAATTTTAAAATCTGGAATTTTAAAAGAGATTCCGCTAGAACTTTTCGGAATTCAGGAGGCTGATTTAATTGATATTATCGCGAATGCTCCGGCAAAAGTCAATGCATTTATTAGTACGATTATCGAAATTGCCCAGCATTATAATTTAAGCCGAGAAAGTTTTTTTCTTGCGGCATTGCGTTCGTATCAAGAAGCACACAGCAATTATTTTGAAGATTTAGAAGAGAAAGTAATTGAATTTTCTAAGTCGTTTCAGATTAATTTAGATTCCAAAATCAGCATAGAAGAATTGGAAGCGATTTTAAAAGAAGAATACGAATACAACATCAAAGAAATTGCGTTTACGGATCAAGAAGCTTTAGACGATTTGCGTTCGATTTATGTTCCGAAAAGCAAGACTTTATTGCTTTCAACCGAAATTGATGCGCCTCAAAAAGCTTTTATTTTGGCTAAAGAAATAGCTTATAATTATTTGAAAATTTCAGATCGTTTATTGACTTTCAGCTGGATTAAGTTTGAAAACTTTGATCAGGTTTTGAATAATTTTTACGCTTCTTATTTTGCGGGCGCTTTACTTTTGCCAAGAAAATTGGTTGTAAATAAAATCAATGCTTTTTTAGAAAATGAAAATCCGAAACCTGAAGAATTTGTTTCCTTAATCGAAAGTTTTGAAGTTTCTCCTGAATCTTTTTATCAGCGATTAACCAATTTATTACCAAAAGATTTTCAGCTGAAAAATTTGTTTTTCTTACGATTATCGCACCGACCTGGATCAGATTTTTATCAAATAAATAAAGAATTGCATATTACGCATCAGCAAGAACCACACGCCAACGAAACCAACGAGCATTACTGCAGAAGATGGGTTTCGGTAAAAACGATTGATGAAGCGATCAGACAAAATAAATCGCATTTTTTTGATGCTCAGATTTCTAGTTATGCCAACAGTGGCAACGAATATTTGGTTTTTTCATCGGCTACAAAAGATCCTTTTGCAGAAAATTTTATTCGAAGTATTTCGGTTGGAATTTTAATTAATCCGACAATGAAAAAGAAATTCAAATTCATTAACGGAAAACCGTTGGTAAAGCGGATTGTCGGCGTAACCTGCGAAACCTGCGCTGTTGAGAATTGTTTTGAAAGAGCGGCTCCGCCAATTGTTTTGGAGAAAAAGAAACGCCATGAAAATACCGACGCTGTTGTACAGCAGTTTATGAATCAATACAGTTAGAATTTATGAAATATTTTGCTTTACTTATATTAGTGCTTTCGAGCATAAATCAGAAAATGGAGAAACTTAATGGCCGTTATAATTACCTAATAGAAGATAACGATTCTTATATTCAAAGAGATAAAATTACTTTTAAGGATAGCGTTTTTGCTTTTGATAATAAGTATTTACCTAAAGGGAAGATTTCTTACGGGAATGCAATTCTATTGGAAAACTTCATAAATACTGATTTAGTTATAACTATAGCAAAAGATCAGATTCAGAAAGATACTATTGAATTTTATATGCATAATAAGAAAAGTGCCTCTTTGAATTATCTTGATGTCGTGACTGGAAAAGGGAGATTTATTAAGATAAAATAGTTTTATTTTTTTAAATTAAATAAGTTATCACCACAATCTTGTCATCTCGACGAAGGAGAGATCACACTAGTAGCTCGACAAAGTGGATCGCCAATCTTTGCGGAATTTCGCGTGTGATCTCTCCTTCGTCGAGATGACAAACTGAATGGTTACTTTGCGAAGAATGGATTAAAATCCATCCCTACAATATTTTTTGTTCCTCCGGAACGTTTGAAAACCTCTTATCTTTTGCTTCTTTTTACCAAAACCAAAAAAACTTAGAATCTCAGCAACTTAGCATCTCAGAACCTTTCTTAATCTAGGTTAAGTACTTTTGCTTTATCATGACCGTATCTTTGTACTATAAAATAAGAAAAGGACAAAATCATGGAAAATATAGTATTGCACAAAGCAGAAACAAGAGGAAATGCAAATCACGGATGGCTAAATGCTTATCACAGCTTTAGTTTTGCGAGCTGGTACAATCCAAATAGAATTCAGTTTGGAGCGCTTCGTGTTTTGAACGATGACACAATTGCGGGCGGAATGGGTTTTGGAACGCATCCTCACGATAATATGGAAATTATTACGATTCCGCTTGAAGGTGATTTGGCTCATAAAGACAGTATGGGAAATACTGAAATCATCAAAAATGGTGATATTCAGGTCATGAGTGCAGGAACTGGTGTTCAGCATAGTGAGTTCAATCCGAATGCAGATCAGCAGACTAAATTACTGCAGATCTGGTTGTTTCCAAATAAAAGAAACGTTGCGCCACGTTACCAGCAAATTACTCTGGATGTTGCCGACAGACACAATAAATTATCTCAGATTTTATCTCCAAATGCAGACGATGAAGGGGTTTGGATTCACCAAGATGCTTGGTTTAATATGGGGAATTTTGATGCTGGAGTTGCTACAGAATATAAAATCAAAAAAGAAGGAAACGGAGTTTATGCTTTCGTTTTGAAAGGCAACGTAACCATCAACGGTCAGGAATTAAACACTCGTGATGCGGTTGGAATTTCAGAAACTGATACTTTAAATATTCAGGCCAATACAGATGCCGAATTTTTATTAATGGATATTCCGATGAATTATTAATTCAAACAAAAACAAATAATACCTGTACTTTGAAACGACAATAAATCTGTTAATCAGATTGTTGTCGTTTCTTTTTTTTAACCTTTAATTAAAAAAAACTAAAAAAAGAAAGGTTAACTTTATTCGTAAGTCACGATATAACAGGTTTAAAAAAACTTCTAGTTCTGTTATTTCTTAATCTAGGTTAAGTGCTCTAGGACAACTGTCAACGTAACTTTGTCCTATCAAAATGAAATAAATAAATTAATTATTTAAATATAAAAATTATGGCAACTACAAAATGGTCAATTGACCCAACTCACTCAGAAATTGGTTTTAAAGTTAAACACATGATGTTTACAAATGTTTCAGGAAAATTTGGAACTTACGACGCTACAATCACTACAGAAGGAGAAGATTTCGAAAATGCAACAATTGAATTTTCTGGAGATATTGCTTCAATCGATACTGGAAATGCAGACAGAGACGGTCACTTAAGAAGTGCAGATTTTTTTGATGTTGAAAACAATCCAAAATTGACTTTTAAAGCTTCATCTTTCAAAAAAATCGATGCTGGAGATTATGAAATTACTGGAGATTTGACTATTAAAGGCATTTCAAAAACGGTAACTTTTCCTGTAGATTTTAGCGGAATTATGACTGATCCTTGGGGAAATACTAAAGTAGGTTTAAGCATAGAAGGAAAAATCAATCGTAAAGATTGGGGATTAAACTGGAATTCTGCTCTTGAAACTGGTGGAGTTTTAGTTGGAGAAGAAGTAAAATTAAATATCGAATTACAATTCGTAAAACAAGCTTAATCTTTTGGTTTAAGATTAGATTTAATTGGTTGGTAAAGCTCTGTACTTTTAGTATAGAGCTTTTGTTTTTTTACCACAAATTACACAAATTTTCACAAATTATTCCCTCCCAAACTGTTATATTTTCTTTTCCATAGATTACATGATTTTCACAGATTTTTAATCCAAAAAATCATTTAATCTGTGGCTATAAAACAATTCGTGGAAATTCGTGCAATTCGTGGCAAACAAAAACCTTAACGTACTGTATTTCTAAATTCTGTGGGCGACATTCCGGTTTGTTTTTTGAAGAAACGGGAGAAGTATGAGTAATCTTCGTAGCCTACTTTTAATGCTACTTCATTTATTGCTAATTGTTTGTCCATCAACATTCTTTTGATTTCTAAGATTACGCGATCTGTAATTACTTCTGTGGCTGTTTTTTGAAGAATTTCGTTGCAGATTCTGTTCAAGTGTTTTAGCGTGATATTTAGTTTTTCTGCATAGAAAGAAGGCAGTTTTTCGGTTTTGAAATATTCTTCTAATAACGATTCGAACTTGTTAATTTTTATGTTGTATGAATGCGCTTGATGCGAATAGGTTTCGCTGTATTTACGAGCAATTTCAATGTGAATTGAATCTAATAAATTCAATAATTTATCTAATTGATATTTATTATTTTGATTATTTTCCTGAATCAACAAATCAAAATAAGGAAGGATTTTAGAGATTTCATTTTCTTCAAAAACCATTTCTGGTCGGTTATGAATGGAGTGATAAAAATTATAATCGTTTATATTTTTCTGTCCAAAATACAAATTGTACAATTCTTGTGAAAATATAATCACAAAACCTTGGATATCTTCGGATAAATTCCAATGATGCATTTGTCCTGGCTGTAACACAAAAAGGCTTCCTCTTTTGATTCCGAATTGGTCAAAATCTATTTCGTGAAAACCTGAACCTTTTGTAAAAAAAACCATTAAATATGAATCGTGCCGGTGCGGTTCTTCGACAAAACTGTGGCTTTTTAAATGCTCTTTAAAAGTATTGGCGTAGAAATCACGATGAATATCATTACAACTAAAATTCTGAACACTATAAATGGGATATTTTTTCATAAGAATTGAAATGAGAATTGCACGCAGATGACGTGGATTTATAAAGATTTGCACGGATTTTTTATTTATAATCCGTAAAAATCCGCTTAACTCGCGTCATCCGTGTGCCGTTATATCGCGAGTTCCACACATACATAAAAAAGATTGACAAATGTCTTTATTGTGCTATAATAAGCGAAGATATAAAAAAGACTTTTAAGTCACTACAAATTACCTTTGTATAAACAAAAAATAACAAAGTCATGTCAAGCGCATTAACACATATTTTAAAAAACGAATGTCCTGTTTGTCATAAAGGAAAAGTCTTTACAGACAAAAACATTTTTCTAAATTTTAGTTTTCCAAAAATGAATGAATATTGCAGTCATTGTAATTATAAATTTCAAAAAGAGCCTGGTTACTTCTTTGGAGCAATGTATGTAAACTACGGATTAACAGTAGCTCAAGGAATTGCAACGTATTGTATTGCACAGTTTTTCTTCGAAAAAAACTTCGATTTAAGAATAATTCCGATTATCGCTGTAGTAATTACGCTGCTTACTCCTTTTAATCTCCGATTTTCAAGATTAGCATGGATTTACATGTTTAAGGGTTATACGAGCTAAAAAAATAGTACTTTTGCCTTCCAATTGAAACTAATTTTCAATTTTAGAAAAAAATAAAAATTAAATTAGACAAATGAAAGCATACGTATTTCCAGGTCAAGGTGCACAATTTACAGGAATGGGTAAAGACCTTTATGAAAATTCGGCTTTAGCCAAAGAATTATTTGAAAAAGCTAATGAAATATTAGGTTTTAGAATTACAGATATCATGTTTGAAGGCACTGCCGAAGAACTAAAAGAAACTAAAGTTACACAGCCAGCTGTATTTTTACACTCTGTTATTTTAGCTAAAACTTTAGAAGATTTTAAACCGGAAATGGTTGCAGGACATTCTTTAGGAGAATTTTCAGCTTTAGTAGCAAACGGAACTTTATCTTTTGAAGACGGTCTGAAATTGGTTTCTCAACGTGCTTTAGCAATGCAAAAAGCTTGCGAAATCACTCCATCTACAATGGCCGCTGTTTTAGGTTTGGCTGATAATGTTGTGGAAGAAGTTTGTGCTTCTATCGATGGTGTTGTGGTTGCTGCAAATTATAACTGCCCGGGTCAATTGGTAATTTCTGGTGAAACTACTGCTGTTGAAAAAGCTTGTGAAGCAATGAAAGCTGCTGGAGCAAAACGTGCTTTAATTTTACCTGTTGGAGGAGCTTTTCACTCACCAATGATGGAACCAGCGAGAGAAGAATTGGCAGCTGCAATTGAAGCGACTACTTTCTCTACACCAAGCTGTCCAGTATATCAAAATGTTACTGCAAATGCAGTTTCGGATGCAAATGAAATTAAAAAGAATTTAATCATTCAGTTGACTGCTCCTGTAAAATGGACGCAATCTGTTCAGCAAATGATCGCTGACGGTGCTACTTTATTTACTGAAGTTGGTCCTGGAAAAGTTTTAGCTGGTTTGATTAATAAAATTGATAAAGAAGCGGTTACGGCTAATGCTTAATTTTTAGTATTCAGTCCCAGTGACAGTTTTCAGATTACTTTAAAACTAAAAAATCCTCATAGACTTAAGTTTATGAGGATTTTTTCTAGAGATATCGAACTTCAATTGAATTGTTATTTACAATCGCTGTTATCAAATAATTGCTTTCTCTTTTTTCAAAAAATATATACCAAGTTGTTCTATTATTAGCTTTATAAAAAATATAATTTGTCCCTAAATATTTAATTGGTTTCGGAGTTTCTTTACTCGGAAAATTAGAAATACTCAATAAAACAAAAGTTACAATTTTATCTACATAATCTTTGGACGATTCTGGAAAACCAAAATATTCTTCCTCAAAAAGGTTAAAAACTAAATTATCAAAATATTGTAGAACATTATCTGTAAAAATTACTTTTTCCAAGGATAAGCTTCTATTCTTTTATACATTTCAGCTTTAAATTCTTCTGGCGTCAATCCTTTTGCAAACTCGGCATCAAAATCAAAAGTCTCGGGATCTATACCTTGACGACTTGGTTTTTGAATTTCATATTCTGTTGCAGGTTCTTCAACCTTATCGATCTTTTTATTTTCTTTATCCGAATCCATGATTCCTACTTTTAATTCTTACAAATTTACAAAATAATTTCAAGCCAAATAAATCATTTTATATGACTTTCTTTTCTTTCTTTTTATAATTTACAATAAAAACACCAAGAATAATAAGTGCTGTGGCAATAATAAAATCTATGGTAATAACTTCATCTAAAAGCAACCAGCCCAAAAAAACAGCAATTATTGTATTTACGTACGATAAAATTGAAACTTGTACTGCTGTAACATGTTTTAACGAATAATTATAACAGAAAAAAGCAATCACTGATCCAAAAATCGACAAATACAATGCTGCGAAAATACTTCTTGAACTCCATGAACTGAAATCTGGATTCGGAGAAAAAATACAAGCCAAAACCAACTGTATACAAGATGCCAGTGTAAATTGATAAAATAAATTGAGTATAATATTATTCGACTTAGTAGCATGAGTTTTAGTATAAATTGTCCCCGCTGCCCAAGCTAAAATTGCACATCCCATAAAAATCATTCCTGTTCTGTAATCTGCATCTAGAAAAGATTCGAGGCCGTCTTTGAATATGAAAACGACTCCTGAGAATCCAATTAAAACACCTATAAATCCTTTTAAACTCATTTTGTGCAAGCCAAACAAAATACTTCCTAGGAAAATTAGTATCGGAGACAAAGCACTTATTACAGATGCTAAACCACTTGGTAATGTTTGTTCTGCAATTGTAGTAAAACCATTTGCAATTACAAGCATCAAAACCGATGTAGTAAGCTGTTGTTTAAAATTTTCCCAGCCAATCCATTTTAACTCTTTCTTAAATAATAAAATTAGCAACATTATAAATCCTGCCAATCCCTGACGAATTGAAGTTACAAACCAAGGCGGAATCGTTTCTACCGCAACTCTTATTCCTAAAAAAGTAGTTCCCCAAATAATTCCAACTGCCGTTAAGGAAAATATTAATTTATAATTTAAACCTTGTTTCATAATCTATCTCTAAAAAAAAATCCCAAATTATATTGCTATAATCTGGGACTTTAAAATTTATAATTTTATTTCAAAAATTACTTATTCCTCACTTTTTGTTCCCATTTCCATGCACTTGCCATAGCTTCATCCAGACTTAGTTCTGCTTTCCATCCTAAGACATTATTTGCTTTATCAGTATTTGCGTAAGCTTCAGTAATATCACCTTCACGGCGTGGCTTAATGACGTATGGTAATTTTTTATCACTGACTTTTTCAAAACTGTGAATCACTTGAAGAACAGAACTTCCTGTTCCTGTTCCTAAATTGAATGTCTCAACTTTTGCTAAATTCTTTTTATCAAATAAACGTTTTAAAGCAATTACGTGTGCTTTTGCTAAATCTACTACGTGAATGTAATCGCGAACTGCTGTTCCGTCTGGCGTTGGATAATCGTTTCCAAAAACAGATAATTCCTGACGTAATCCCATTCCTGTCTGCGTAATAAATGGAACTAAATTTTGAGGAACTCCCAAAGGTAATTCTCCAATTTCAGTTGATGAATGCGCTCCAATTGGGTTAAAATAACGCAATAAAATAGCGCTGATATTAGTAACTTTTGCTGTATCGGTAATAATTTCTTCTCCAATTTGCTTTGTGTTTCCATAAGGAGACATTGCCACTTGAACTGGAGCATCTTCTGTAATTGGCATTTTTTCGGCTTGCCCGTAAACTGTGCAAGAAGAACTAAAAATAAAACTAGCCTCTGGTTTTTGCTGTAATTCTTGTAAAAGATATACTAAACTGCTAATATTGTTTTCATAATACAATAATGGCTGTTCTACGCTTTCTCCAACTGCTTTTGAAGCTGCGAAATGAATTACTCCTGTAACGTCATTATGTTTTTTAAAGAAATCCTGAACGGCACTTTTTTCTCTTAAATCAATTTTTTCGAATAAAGGCGTTTTTCCTGTAATGGCTGTAATTCCTTTTAGAACATCTTCTGAAGAGTTTGAAAGATTATCAATTATCACTACTTCATAGCCTTCATTTTGCAATTCGACTACAGTGTGAGATCCTATAAATCCAAGTCCTCCCGTTACTAATACTTTCATTTCGTGGTTTTTTTATGGTTATATCAACTTATAATTGAGCTTTATTTTAAAAATTCAATTACGCTGTCTGTAATAAATTTAATCTGCTCATCATCAAGTTCCGTATGCATAGGTAAAGCAATTACTTCCTGCACCAATTGATTTGTAATAGGAAATTGCTCTTCTTTATAACGAGGATCTAAATATGCTTTTTGAGAATGCAGCGGAATTGGATAATAAATAGCACAAGGAATTCCTTTGTCTAACAAATGCTGCATTAAAGCATTTCTGTCTGCATCTAAAATTCTCAATACATATTGATGAAAAACGTGATCGTTTTCTTCTGCATTAAATTCTGGAGTTACAATGTGTTTATTTCCAGCAAATGCTGCATTATATTTTGAAGCTGCCAAACGGCGTGCTTGATTGTATTCGTTTAACAACGGCAACTTTGCATTTAAAACTCCTGCTTGAATACTGTCTAAACGTGAATTTACACCCACAACATCGTGATGGTAACGTTCGTACATTCCGTGGTTTACAATTCCACGGATAACGTGAGCCAATTTATCGTCATTAGTAAAAATTGCTCCTCCGTCTCCATAACAACCTAAGTTTTTAGATGGAAAGAAAGAAGTTGCTGCAACATGACCAATTGTTCCAACTTTTGATTTTGTTCCAGATTTAGAAATATAATCTGCCCCAATTGCCTGCGCATTGTCTTCGATTACATATAAATTATGTTCAGCTGCAATTTCCATAATCACATCCATATTTGCTGCACGCCCAAATAAATGAACTGGTACAATTGCTTTTGTTTTTGGAGTAATGGCTTTTCGAACTGCTTCAATATCGATGTTCATGTTTTCCAAATCAACATCAACCAAAACTGGAGTCAATTGCAGCAAAGCAATAACCTCAACTGTAGCTGCAAAAGTAAAATCGGCAGTAATAACTTCGTCACCTGGTTTTAAATCTAATCCCATCATAGCGATTTGCAAAGCATCGGTGCCATTTGCACAAGGAATAACGTGTTTTGCACCTAAATAATCTTCTAGATTTTTTTGAAACTGATGAACCAAAGGTCCGTTAATGTAAGTATTTGTATCTAAAACTTCTTGAATTGAAGCGTCTACTGTAGATTTTATCTTTTCGTATTGACTTTTTAGGTCAACCATTTGTATTTTTTTCATTTTCGAATAATGTTTAAAAATTAAAGACACTATTTTTAGATAGAAATCTCTAAAAGGAGGAACAAAAATAGTTATTAATAGCTTCAAACCAATGAAAATAATCGAAAGAAATGTAATTTAGCTGCAAAAATTACTATATGCTTTTTTTATACAATTTAACCATATACATCGCAGGATTTTTCTTAAGAATTATAGCGCTATTTAGTCCGAAAATTAAGCTTTTTGTCGAAGGCCGAAAAAATGTATTTTCTATTCTAAAAGAGAAAATTAATGACGCTGATAAGACTATTTGGTTTCACGCGGCATCACTTGGCGAGTATGAACAGGGACTTCCTGTTATCGAAAAAATAAAAGAAAAATATCCTTCTCATAAAATTGTTGTATCCTTTTTTTCACCATCTGGATACGAAGTGCGTAAAAATAATACAGTTGCAGATGTTACGATTTATCTTCCGTTAGATACAAAAAGCAACGCCAAAAGATTTCTAAAACTGGTTCATCCAGAAATTGCATTCATTATTAAATATGAATTCTGGCTAAACTATTTAAAGGAATTAGAAAAAAGTAAAACCCCAACTTATCTAATTTCAGGTATTTTTAGAGACAGCCAAATGTTTTTTAAATGGTACGGCAGCTTTTACAGAAATGCTTTAAAGGCGTTTACTTACTTCTTTGTTCAGAATGAAAGTTCAAAACAAAAAATTGAAGCCATTGGTTATAAAAATGTAGTGGTTTCAGGCGATACTCGTTTTGATAGAGTTGCAGCAATTTTAGAAAGAGACAATTCACTCGATTATGTAGAAAATTTCAAAAACAACCAGCCAACCATCATTATTGGAAGTTCGTGGCCAAAAGACGAAGTTTTGATTGCAGATTATATCAACCAAGCGCCAGATAATGTAAAATTTATTATCGCACCACATAATATTAAAGCCGAGCAGATTTCAAATCTTAAATCGCAAATTACAAAATCAACCATTTTATTCTCTGAAAAAGACAACAAAGATTTATCTCCTTATAATGTCTTTATAATTGATACTATTGGAATCTTAACCAAAATCTACAGCTACGGAACTATTGCTTATGTTGGTGGCGGATTTGGAAATCCCGGAATTCATAATATCTTGGAACCCGCAACGTTCGGAATGCCGATTGTAATTGGCCCAAATTACTCCAATTTTGCTGAGGCAGTTTCACTTGTAGCCTTAAATGGATGTACTGTTATCGCTGATGGAGCTGAATTAAAAATTATTTTTGATCGCTTATTATCTGATAATTCGTTCTTTAGAGAAAAAAGCGAGATCTGTAAAACGTTTATAGAAAACAATAAAGGCGCAACTGAGACCATTTTAAGCACTATATCATAGCCTCTAAAACCGAAAAAATCAATTTGCTAAGACTTTTTTATGATTATTAAACGGATAAAAGTGTAGATTTTTTACATTTCATATTCGATCACAATCAGCAAAAAACGATATAAACCACAACAAAGTACACCAAAAAAGCTAAAACAGCAGTAGAATTTTCAACAAAAAATAAATTAGACAAAATATACGGCAATATCAAATATCTTTCCCGTTTTGGCATATTATTTGATAAGTAACATAATCGTGAGTAAGGAAAATATTTTAAAAAAAAAGTGAAAAAATATTTTACATATTAAAAAATTTATATCTTTGCCACGAATTAATAATTAACCTTTTATAATAAAGTAAGATGAAAAAAGTATTTTTAAGTTTAGCTGTTGTTGCTGTTTTAACTGTTGTATCTTGTAAAAAAGCTGACGCTGCTGCTTCAGAAGCTGCTGTAGATTCTACTGCTGTTACTGTTGATTCAGCTGCTGCTGTTGTTGATTCAGCTGCTGCAACTGTTGATTCTGCTGCTGCTAAAGTTGATTCAGCTGCTGCTAAAGTAGAAGAAGTAAAAAAATAATTAGAACCTAAGTTCTAACGATTTTAAAACCATCTTAGAGATGGTTTTTTTTTATGATTAATTTTAAGATTAATCTACTTCATAAAAAAAGCGTTTGTAAATTACAAACGCTTTTTTTATTCTGCCGCTTCTTCTAATTCCTCTTCAGATTCTTCGTCTTCAAAAATCGATTCACTTGAAGAAAAGTCTAAAATTTCAGATCTAGAAGCATACGTTACAATTTCTTTTATTCCTTTCTGCAAAAGCAATTCGGTGCTGTATTTTCGACTTGTAGCAAAATGCACATCGCCAAGCATCAATTTAAAAAAATACTTCCCTCCAGAGCCTTTAAATTTTAAAAACTTTGAAAGCTCAACATTGGCTTTAAATTTCTCAATATCCTCTTCACACTCAAATCTTAATTCATAACTTAAACTAGTAAAAATAACTTTACCTCTACGCGAAGTAAACGTAAATTTATATTCATCATTAAATCGCTTACTAATTACAAAAGCACCCATTTATAAAATTTAGATTGTTTTTTTTAAAGACCCTAAACCGCTAAGCTCCTAAGATACTAAGTTTTCCCGCTTGATGTTCAAAAACTTAGAAGTTTGATTTTTTCCAATAAAAAAAGCCTCTTCAAAAGAAGAGGCTTTAGTACTCAGAGCGGGACTTGAACCCGCACGAACATTGCTGTTCACTGGATTTTAAGTCCAGCGTGTCTACCAATTTCACCATCCGAGCATTATATGGTTTTGAGCGAAAAACGGGGCTCGAACCCGCGACCTCGACCTTGGCAAGGTCGCGCTCTACCAACTGAGCTATTTTCGCATTTCAAATCTTTTAAGAACTCACAACACTTGATTTGTTTCGTATTGCGAGTGCAAATTTAGGACATTTATTCAATTACACAAGCGTTTTTTGAAAAAAAAATTCACTTATTTTATAACATTCTGATAACCTAAACTTTAATATTGAAATTTTTCTGTTTTATTTTTTAACCAACATTCTTTTGATCTCATTCAGTTTCATTAATGCTTCAACTGGTGTAATCGCATTAATATCCAAACTTAAAATTTCTTCTTTTATCTCTTCCAACAAAGGATCATCGAGATTAAAGAAACTCATCTGCATTTCATCATTAGCTGCTTTTATTCCGTTTAAGGCATCGCTCGAATGATTCTTCTCTAATTTCTTCAAAAGTTTTTGTGCTTTAGAAATAACAAGCTGCGGCATTCCGGCCATTTTTGCCACGTGAATTCCGAAACTGTGCGCACTTCCTCCTTTTACCAATTTTCTAACAAATAAAACCGTGTCTTTTAATTCTTTTACCGCCACATTAAAATTCTGAATTCTCGGCAGCGATTCTGTCATTTCGTTTAATTCATGATAATGCGTTGCAAAAAGTGTTTTTGCCCTTCCTGGATGTTCGTGCAGGAATTCTGCAATTGCCCATGCAATCGAGATTCCGTCGTAAGTACTTGTTCCTCTTCCTATTTCATCCAATAAAACCAAACTTCTGTCCGAGATATTATTCAAAATCGAAGCTGTTTCGTTCATTTCGACCATAAAAGTAGATTCTCCCATCGAAATATTATCCGAAGCTCCTACTCTGGTAAAAATCTTATCTACAATTCCCATTCGAACACTATCCGCAGGAACAAAACTTCCCATTTGAGCCAAAAGCACAATCAAAGCGGTCTGCCTTAAAATTGCCGACTTACCCGACATGTTAGGACCGGTAATCATAATAATCTGCTGTGCTTCTCTATCCAAGAATACATCGTTTGCAATATATGGAGTTCCAACTGGCAATTGTTTTTCAATTACAGGATGTCTTCCATTTTTAATATCCAATTCAAATGTATCGTCGATTTCTGGACACACATATTGGTTTTCGACAGCCATTTGTGTAAACGAACATAAACAATCTAATTGCGCAATTAAATACGCGTTCATTTGAACTGGTTTAATATAGGTTCCAATCCAAGCGACTAATTGTTCAAAAAGTTCACTTTCTATTTTATAGATCTTTTCTTCTGCGCCTAAAATTTTGGTTTCATATTCTTTTAATTCTTCGGTAATGTAACGTTCTGCATTTACTAAAGTTTGTTTACGAATCCATTCTTCTGGAACTTTATCTTTATGTGTATTTCTAACTTCAATATAATATCCGAAAACATTATTAAACGAAATTTTTAATGAAGAAATTCCAGTTCTTTCTGATTCTCTTTTTTCAATTCCCTCTAAAAATTCTTTTCCAGAAGTTGAAATAGCTCGTAATTCATCTAATTCTTCACTAATTCCGCCTGCAATTGCATTTCCTTTTGAAATAGCAACAGGTGCATCTTGATTTAAAGTGGTTTTGATTTTTTCGCGAAGCAAATCACAAGCATGCAAACTGTCTCCGATAACTTTAACAGCTTCCTGCGGACTTTCGAGTGCCAATGTTTTTATGGGAATAATGGCATCTAAAGATTCTTTCAAATAAACAATTTCTCTTGGAGAAACTTTACCAGCAGCGATTTTTGAAATCAAACGTTCTAAATCTGAAATCTGCTTGATTTGATATTGAATATTGTGAAGGATTTCAGGATTCGACTTCAAATAAGCCACCACTTCATGACGACCTTTTATTTTATTAGCATCTTTTAAAGGTAAAGCCAGCCAACGTTTTAATAAACGTCCTCCCATTGGAGAAAGCGTTTTATCGATAACATCCAAAAGTGTAACCGCATTCGGGTTATAACTGTGATATAATTCTAAGTTTCGAATCGTAAAACGATCCATCCAAACATAGGCATCTTCTGCAATACGCTGAATTGCCGTAATATGCTGTACGCGATTATGCTGTGTTTCTGACAAGTAATATAAAATTGCTCCAGAAGCAATAATTCCTTCCTTTAATTCTTCAACACCAAATCCTTTTAAGGAAACGGTTTGAAAATGTTTTGTCAATGTTTCTAAAGCATAATCTTCTTTATAGATCCAATCTTCTAAATAAAAACTATGAAAATCTTCTCCAAAAGCGGTTTTAAAATCACTCTTACAAGTCTTTGGAACCAGAACCTCACTCGGGTTAAAATTCTGCAGTAATTTATCAATGTATTCTGCATTTCCCTGAGCAGTTAAAAACTCCCCTGTAGAAACATCTAAAAAGGAAATTCCGATATTTTTATTAGCAAAATAAACAGATGCTAAAAAGTTGTTTGATTTAGAATGTAAAACCTCATCATTTAAAGAAACACCCGGAGTTACAAGTTCCGTCACACCTCTTTTTACGATAGTTTTTGTCATTTTTGGATCTTCAAGCTGATCACAGATCGCTACACGAAGTCCGGCTTTAACTAATTTTGGCAGATAGGTATTTACAGAATGGTGCGGAAAGCCTGCAAGTGCGGTTTCTGTATCAGATCCTGCACCTCTTTTGGTCAATGTTATCCCTAAGATTTTAGAAGCTCTAACGGCGTCTTCTCCAAATGTTTCATAAAAATCTCCTACTCTGAAAAGTAAACACGCATCAGGATATTTAGCCTTGATTTCATTGTACTGTTTCATTAAAGGTGTTTCCTTCACCACTTTCTCTTTAGCTGCCAAATTGTAATGTTTTAAATGAAAAATTAAGACAGCGAATTTATGATTTTTTAGCGGCATATGGAACGCTTCAAAAATTAAAATATTTTAAGATATTTTTAGGTTGTGATTTAAGAATTTTATCTAGCTTTGTTTATCATTAAAAAAGACCCTTAAAAGATGAAAAAAATAATCTTATTCGCTATGTTAGCTGTTGCTGGTATCACAGCTACTAATGCGCAAACAACTAAAAAAGCTAAAGCAGCTAAAGTTGCTAAAGTTGAAGGAGCTGGAATGGCTTTTGAAACTGAAACTATTGATTACGGAACTATCGCTCACAATGCTGATGGAAAACGTGAATTTGTTTTTGTTAACAACGGAACAAAACCATTAATCATTACTAACACTCAAGGATCTTGCGGATGTACTGTTCCAACTACTCCAAAAGAACCAATTGCTCCAGGAGCTAAAGGTGTTATCGGTGTGAAATATGCTACTGACAGAGTTGGTGCTTTTACTAAAACTGTAACTGTAACTTCTAACGCTGAAGGACAACCAACAAAAATCCTTACTATTAAAGGTACTGTTTTACCAGATCCAGTAAAAAGCTAATCTGAAAAACATTTAAAATAAATCGAAAAAGCTTCCTTATCTTTGGAAGCTTTTTTTATGACTACAATTCAAAAACAATGAGAAAACTCGAAAACAGCGAACTTGACCGTAAATCTATTGAGGATTTTAAGAAATCTGAAAAAACACCTTTGATATTAGTTTTAGATGATATTCGAAGTCTGCACAATATTGGTTCTGTTTTTAGAACTGCAGATGCGTTTTTGATTGAAAAAATAATTCTTTGCGGTATTACTGCAACTCCTCCCAACAAAGAAATTCATAAAACTGCTCTTGGCGCAACCGAAACTGTTGCTTGGGAACATCACGAAAATGTTTTGGAAGTTATCGAAAACCTAAAGAAAGAAAATGTGCTGACAATGGCTATCGAACAAGTAGAAAGTGCTATTTTTCTTCAAGATTTTACCATTAAAAAAGATCAAAAATATGCTTTGGTTTTCGGGAACGAAGTATTTGGAGTAGCACAAGAAGCTGTAGCTTTATGTGATGGTTGTATTGAAATTCCACAGCTTGGAACAAAACACTCCCTAAATATTGCTGTAAGTGCTGGAATTGTAGTTTGGGATTTGTTTCAAAAAATAAATTGGCCTGAGTAAAAATTTATTTTTTTATTCTTAATTAATTGATATTTTTAGCAAATGAAAAATATCAAATTAATAATTATTGCTATTTTATTCTCCGTTTTAAGTTTTAATTTTTCTAATGCACATGAAAATACCGAAACTTTTAACAGAAATTCTACATACATTTCAAAATCAGAAATAAATCCAAAAATAAAGAAACAAAAGAAGACGAATGTTGCCATTGATCCTCCAAAACTTAGAGCGGAAGGAGATCAAATTTATTGTCCGCAGACATCTATTAATATTGTAACCGACTTTACAATTAGCAACGATCCCGCTGAAACTGGAACTGAGGCAATTTACATTCAGATCTCTTCAGGTTATTCAAGCGGTCTCGACAAGCTTGATCTTTTAAACCCGGCAATGCACCCCAATATTATGACAAGCTGGGATGCAACAGCAGGAAAATTAACATTATCAAATCCCACAGGCGGTGCTGTTTTATACACTGAATTAGTTGACGCTGTTAAAGATGTTGTTTTTACCAATTCATCTGCCACAGCTTCAGGAATTAGAACCTTTTCTATCACAATGGGCAAAGCAAATTATCTGCCCTCTACCAAACATTATTACGAATATTTTCCCAGTATTGGCATTACGTGGACAGCTGCAAGAAATGTGGCTGCTGCTAGTAGTTATTACGGTCTGCAGGGATATTTAGCCACTATTTTATCTGCTGATGAAGCCAAATTAATTGGAGAACAAGCTGCTGGAACAGGATGGATTGGCGGAAGCGATGCCGAAACCGAAGGCGTATGGAAATGGGTTACAGGTCCCGAAGCTGGAACTATCTTTTGGAACGGAAACTCAAATGGCTCAACGCCTAATTTTGCTTTTTGGAATTCAGGCGAACCCAATCAATTAGGCGATGAGGATTATGCACATATTACACAGCCTGGTGTAGGAATTAGAGGTTCTTGGAATGATTTATCGAATACAGGATCAACCAATCCTGGAGATAATTATCAACCAAAAGGATTTATTATTGAATATGGAGGAATGCCGGGTGAAGCACCGCTGGAAATTGCTACGAGCACTAAAATCACAATTCCTTTTGCAACACCAGGAAATAACCCAAGTCCTGTTTGCGATTCTGGGAGTTTTACATTTAATGCAACGGCGACTCCTGGAGCAACGATAAGATGGTTTGATGCTGTTACAGGCGGAAATTTATTAGGCACTGGAACAACATACACGACTCCAATTATCAACACAACTACAACTTATTATGTAGATGCCGGCTGCGAAGTAAATAGGAAATCGGTAACGGCAACTGTAAATACTACTCCGAATTCGCCAACTGCAGAACAAGATACGTATTTTAACTGCGGTGCTGGAACTTTAACTATCAAAGCAAATTCAAATATTGGCACCATAAATTGGTACAATGCAGCAAATGGAGGAACGAGCCTTTTTAACGGAACTGCTTTCACAACACCGACAATTTCTTCAAATACGATTTATTACGCAGAGGCTTCAAATAATGGTTGTATAAATCCTACCAGAACTCCAGTAAATATTATTATTTACACACCGCCAGCAGTTACAGATGAAACTTTGCCTTTGTGCGAGTTTCAGACCATAACATTAAATGCCGGAATTACCGGAATGAGTTATCAATGGTCAAATGGCGCGACAACTCAAACTACCGATGTCAGCGCGGGTGGAAAATATACTGTCCTTGTTACAAGTCCCGAAAATTGCAGCAGTACAAAAACAGTTACAATAGAAGAACATAAGGTTCCGCAGATTGATCGCATCGATGTCGAAGGTACAAGAGCAATTATTTATCCCGTAAAAGCAGAAGATTATTTTGAATATTCTGTTGACGGAATCAATTTTCAAGATTCTACTATTTTCTATGATGTTCCCGGCGGATTACAAACCGCTTATGCACGCGAAAAAAGTGGCTGCGGACAAACGACAAAACAATTTGTTGTTCTAGTTTTTCCTCCGTTTTTCACTCCAAACAACGATACTTTTAATGATATTTGGGAAGTAACCGGAATGGAGAATTATCCACAGGCAGAAGTTACTATTTTTGATCGTTACGGTAAAATGATTGCACAATTAAGCAGATTAAAAATGAGCTGGGATGGCACTTTAAACCAAATTCCGCTTCCTGCTTCTGATTATTGGTATGCTTTAAAAGTAGATAACACGAGACCAATTTTGAGAGGACATTTTAGCTTGAAGAGATAATTTTTTTAATTAGAGAATGTGCCAATTTGATAATTTAATTAGTAAATATGCCAATTTGATAATTAGATAATTTAAAAGAACTCTTCAAAATTTTCTAATTGACTAATTTTCTAATTCCCACATTATCTAAGCTTCTTCTTAATTTCATTTAAAATAAAAACATAGTCTTCGTGTTTTTTCACAAAATCACGATCAGAAACATCAATGACCAGAACATTCAAATCGGTTTGAGATTTAATGTATTCCAAATAACCATTATTGATTTTTTCTAAATACGATGCTTCGATATTTTGTTCGTAAGTACGACCCCGCTTTTTAATGTTTTGAAGAAGTCGTTCTGTATTTTGATACAAATACACATACAAATCTGGCTTTGGCATTTCTTTGTAAATAATGTCAAACAGATTTCGATACAAGCGATATTCATCTTCCTGCAACGTGATCTTCGCAAAAATCAATGATTTAAAAATATGATAATCGGCTACGATAAAATCTTTGAACAAATCAAACTGCGCCAAATCATCTGATAACTGCTGATAACGATCGGCTAAAAATGACATTTCGAGCGGAAAAGCATATCTATTTTGATCTTTGTAAAACTTAGGCAGAAACGGATTATCTGCAAATCTTTCTAAAACCGTTTTCGCATTAAAATCTTCTGCAATTTTATGTACCAAAGTAGTTTTTCCTGCACCAATATTCCCTTCAAAAGAAATATAATTAAACTGGTTTAAAGGAATTTCATCCAGCGGATTCTGCAAATCTTGAACCACTGTACAAACACTTTCATCTGGAGTAACAGCGATTAATTCTGCTATAGTTTTGTTTAAAACAGGATGTTTCCAATTTAGTTTTAAATCCTGCATCGGCAGTAAAACAAAATTTCGGTTTTGCATTAAAGGATGCGGCACTTTAAGTTTTTCCGAATCAATCACTTGATCATCATAAACAATCAAATCAACATCTATAATTCGGGATTGATATCCTTCTTGATTAGAACGAATTCTTCCCAGCTCTTTTTCAACCTTTAAAACTTGATTTAATATTTTTTGAGCAGAAGAATTGGTGTGCAAAAGTAAGGCACAATTATAAAAAGCATCACTTTCAAAACCCCATGCAGGTGTTTCATAAAGCTTTGAAACCTGAATGACAGTTCCGACATTTTGATGGATTAAATCAATACAATTTTGGATATTTTCTAGTCTGTCTCCTTGGTTGCTGCCTATCGACAAAACGACTTGATGCTGTAATTTCATAATTAATGCAAATTAACTAAAACTATTTTAGAATTAACCAATATATTTGTGAAACGACGCCTAAGATTGAACAACAATTCTAGAAGTCTAATTTGTAACGTTTTGCTCTTTTTGGCGACTTATTAAAAAAATATACACATGAAATTTTTAGGAAATGTACTTGCCACAGTTATTGGTATTTTTGTTTTTATAATGCTTTTCTTTTTCGGAGCGGTATTTATTGCAGCGCTTTTTGGCGGAGACGACAAAGTTTCGGTTAAATCTGATTCGGTTATCGAATTGAATTTAAAAGAAATCAAAAACGATTACGCAGGAAAATATAAAGACCCTTGGGTTAGCGTTTTTTCAGATAAAAAAGGAATTGGTCTTACAGATGTCCTAAATGCAATTGAAGCCGCTAAAAAAGATGATAACATCAAAGGAATTTCTATTTTAAATGATGAATCTTCTCTTGGTCTTGCGCAATACAAAGATTTGAGAAATGCGCTTGAAAGCTTCAAAAAATCAGGAAAATTTGTTTGGGCTTACGCCAATACCTATTCGCAGAAAGAATATTATTTGAACTCTGTTGCCAATACGATTTATATAAATCCGGCGGGAGATTTAGATTTTAAAGGTCTTTCCTCTGAAATTATGTTTTTCAAAGATTTTCAAGATAAATCAGGAATTCATATGGAAGTAATTCGTCACGGAAAATATAAAAGTGCCGTTGAACCTTTCTTAGAAAATAAAATGAGTGATGCCAACAGAGAACAAACTACAGCTCTTTTGAACTCCATTTGGGCGACTGTTTCTACAGATATTTCAAAAAGCAGAAATATTCCGCTTCCAAAATTAAATGAAATTGCAAACGGACTTTTGGCTAGAACTCCAGAAATGGCAAAACAACAGCATTTGGTTGACATTGTAGCTTATGAAGATGTTTATCATGATGCCATTAGAAAAGCTTTAAAAGTAGAAAAAGACGAAGATTACAACAAAATTTCCATTTTAGATTATACTCAAAATAATGTTACAACAGCTTTGGCTAATACGGCGAGCGACCAAATTGCAATTATTTATGCTCAAGGCGAAATTGCAAGCGGCGAAGGTGATGTAAATACAATTGGCGAAGGATCAATGCGTCGTTCTTTGCAAGAAGCGAGAAAAAATGACGATGTTAAAGCAATTGTTCTTAGAATTGATAGTCCAGGAGGAAGCGCGCTAACTTCTGACTTAATCTGGAGAGAAATCGAAATCACCAAAAAAGTAAAACCTGTGGTAGTTTCTATGGGAAATTATGCCGCTTCTGGAGGTTATTATATTGCCTGCAACGCTAATAAAATTTTTGCAGAAAACAATACAATTACAGGATCTATAGGCGTTTTTGGAATACTTCCAAATTTTAGTCCTTTGGCAAATAAATTAGGAATCAATTCAGAACAGGTTAAAACGCACGAGAACGCAGCAAATTACAGTCCGTTTGTGCCGGTTGACGAAAAGTTTAAAGCTTTTACTTTAGAAGGAGTTGAAAAAATCTACAACACATTTGTAACACACGTTGCAGAAGGACGTAAAATGACTTTTGATCAAGTTGATGCTATTGCTCAAGGTAGAGTTTGGTCTGGAACAGAAGCTTTAAAATTAGGATTAGTGGATAAAATTGGGGGCTTAAACGATGCCATTGCAGAAGCTGCTAAAATTGCTAAAATCAAAACATACAGTACTCAAAATTATCCAGAATACGAAAAGAGTTTTAACGATTTACTTTCAACTCTTCCTTTTGCAAGATCTAAAGAAGCTTTTATAAAAGAAGAAATTGGAGAAGAAAATTACCTGCTAATTGAGCAAGTAAAGAAATATCAAAAACTAAAAGGAGTTCAAGCAATAATGCCGTACGGAATCAATATTTATTAATTCAATATGAATAAAATAATTCTTTTTTTGACTGTTTTATTTTGGAGCGTTCTCAACGCACAAATTAAAAAGGAACTTACTTTTAAGGAAGCACCAGCGGTCTTAAAAATAAACAACGATCAAATATTTGGTACGCTTACTACTCCAGATTTGACAAAAAAATATCCAGTTGCCTTAATTATTGCGGGTTCTGGACCTACGGACAGAGATGGCAATAATGCAATGATGAAAAACAATTCGTTGAAAATGCTGGCAGAAGCTTTAGCAAAAGACGGAATTGCATCTTTACGTTTTGATAAAAGAGGAATTGGCGAAAGCAAAGCTGCAGGCGGACCTTCTGAAGGGACTTTGGTTTTTGAAAATTATATTCAAGATGTAAAAAGCTGGATTAACTTTTTAAGACAGGACAAACGCTTTTCAAAAGTTATTGTAATTGGACACAGCGAAGGTTCTTTGATTGGAATGATCGGCGGTGTTAAAGCAGATAAATTTATATCTATTGCGGGCGCTGGAGAACCTGCCGATAAAATGATTAAAACGCAGATAAGCGCAAAAGCAATGAAACCGCTTGAAGACATGACTTTTCCGATTATCGACAGTTTGAAAAACGGATTTACGGTTAAAAAAGTTGACCCAATGCTGAACTCACTTTTCAGACCAAGTATTCAGCCGTATTTGATTTCTTGGTTTAAATACAATCCGCAGACGGAAATAAAAAAACTGACTATTCCTGTTTTAATTCTACAAGGAAATAGTGATTTACAAGTTTCTGTAAAAGATGCCGAAAATTTAGCCGAAGCCAATAAAAGCTCCGAAAAACTAATTATTGATAAAATGAATCATATCATGAAAATCATCGACGGCGATCAAAATGCGAATATGGCGAGTTATAACAATGAAACGCTTCCGATATCTGAAACACTTGTAGAAAAGATCGTTTCTTTTATTCAGAAATAATGAAATAAATACAACTTAAAATCCGTTTGAAATAGTTTCAAACGGATTTTTTTACTTCAAAAACAAAGTATTATTCTTACATTTTAAGAAAACTTTATCTTCAAGCTCTGCTAAAAAAAGCTATTTTTGCATGAGTCGATTTTAAAATAATTAAACCCTCAAATCTAATTATATGCTAAAGAAAGTTTTAAAAATAAGTGCCATAGTTATTGTGGTTTTTGTTGCTGCATTATTTGCCATTCCGTACTTCTTTCAAGATCAGATTAAAGCTAAAATTGCCGAAGCGATCAACGAAAGTGTTGATGCTAAAGTGAGTTTTAAAGATGCTGATTTAAGTTTATTTAAGAATTTCCCAAATGCAACTGTCGGAATCGAGAAACTTGTCATCATTAACAAAGCTCCTTTTGAAGGCGACACGCTGGTCTCTTTAGGCGAATTAAATCTAAAAATGAGTGTAAAAGAGCTTTTCAAAGGAAAAGATGAACCTTTAAATATTCAGGGAATTAGCTCGAACAACGGATTGGTGAACATTATTTTTAATAAAGATGGTGTTGGAAACTTTGATATCGCTTTAAAAGACAAAAAAGAGGATAAAAAAGATGAAACAGGAAAACCACTTTCTTTAAAAATTCAAAACTATAAAATCGAAAATTTTACCTTCAGATATATCGATCAAGGTTCTAAAATTAAAATGGTAATTGACAGTTTAAATCACGAAGGAACTGGAGATTTTACCAATTCAAAATTAGATTTGAATACCAAAACGACTGCAAAAGTTTCCTTAGATATGGATAAAATGAATTACATGAAAAATGTAAAACTAACTTTAGACGCCGTTTTAGGAATCGATTTGGATCAAAGCAAATATACTTTTAAAGAAAACAAAGCTTTAATCAACCAATTGCCGCTTGAATTTGACGGATTTATTCAAATGGCTGAAAACAAACAGATTTACGATTTAAAATTTAAAACTCCGACCTCATCATTTACCAATTTCTTAGGTTTGATTCCGTCAGCTTATGCTTCTAGTTTAAATGGTGTAAAAACTACGGGAGATTTTACGGTTAATGGTTTTGCAAAAGGAGAATTAACAGAAACTACGGTTCCTAAATTTAATATCGAAATTGCATCAAATAATGCCTCTTTCCAATATCCTAATCTTCCAAAATCGGTTCAGAATATTGTAATTGATACTAAAATTATCAATGAAACTGGAATTTTAAATGACACTTATGTCAACTTAGATAAACTTTCTTTTAAAATTGATCAAGATGTTTTTAACGCTAAAGCGAATATCAAAAACATAACCGTAAACCCAATTGTTGATGCGGCTTTGAAAGGAACAATCAACTTGGCAAATCTTTCAAAAGCGTATCCAATTAAAATGGACAAACCGCTTGCAGGTATTTTAAAAGCAGACGTGACGACTAATTTTGACATGGCTTCTGTAGAAAAAAGTCAGTACGAAAATATCAAAAATGCTGGAACAATGAGTTTATCTGGATTTAAATATACAGATGAAAACAATAAATCGATGAACATCAGTACGGCTTTGGTTGAATTTAATCCGAGTAAAATCAACTTAAAACAATTTGATGCTACAACTGGAAAAAGTGATATCAGTATTAATGGAGTTCTAGAAAATTTCTACGGTTTTATGTTTAAAAAACAGGAATTAAGAGGAAACTTCAATATGAGTTCTAACCAATTGGCTGTTGATGATTTTATGACGACCGGCGAACCTGCAAAAACAGATACTAAAACTCCAGCAAAACCTGCTGAAGCGATGAAGATTCCTGCTTTCTTAAATTGTACTTTAAATGCAAAAGCAACAACGGTTTTGTATGATAATTTAAAACTAAAGGATGTTTCTGGAAGATTGTTGATTAAAGATGAAAAAGCAACTTTAGAAAACTTTAAAACAAATATTTTTGGAGGTTCTATTGGACTTAACGGAGCCGTTTCGACTAAAGCAAAAATACCGACTTTTGATATGAATTTAGGTTTCAATCAAGTTGATATTGCGCAGACTTTTACGCAATTGGACATGATGAAAAAAATCGCACCAATTGCTGGAATTATCAATGGTAAACTAAATTCGACTATTAAGTTGAATGGTAATTTGGATGCTAAAGAATTGACTCCAGATTTAAAATCAATTTCTGGAGATTTAATTGGACAATTGCTTTCTACAACTGTAAATTCTCAAAATTCAACTTTACTTAAAGCTTTAAGTTCAAACGTTAAATTTGTTGATTTGAATAAAGTGAATTTGAACGACATTAAAGCCGCTTTGACTTTTGAAAATGGAAAGGTGAACATCAAACCTTTTGATATTAAATACCAAGATATTAAAGTAACAGTTGGCGGAACGCACGGTTTTGATCAGACTATGAATTACAATTTAAAATTTGATGTTCCTGCTAAATATTTAGGAACTGAAGCCAATAATTTGATTTCTAAACTGTCTTCTGCTGATGCTGCAAAACTGGATAATATTCCAATCAACGCCGTTTTGAGTGGTAATTTTTCAAATCCAAAAATTAGTACCGATATGAAAACTGCCGTTACTAATTTAACGACACAATTGGTAAATCAGCAAAAAGAAAAGTTGACACAAAAAGGAACTGCTGCGTTAACAGATTTGATCAACAAAAACACAAAAGCTAAAGATACAACGCAGGCTGCAAAAACAGAAAAAGAACAAAAAACCCAAGAAGTTACTAAAAAAGCAAGTGATTTGTTGAATGGATTGTTTAAGAAGAAGAATCCGTAAGTAAAGGTGCTGAGGTACTAAGGTGCTGAGGTACTAAGTTTTTATCATAAAAAAAATCCTGTTTTTGCGAACAGGATTTTCTTTTTTATATATTTTAAATTCTATTTCTTTAGAATCTTATTGATTGCTTTTATAAAATCTGGAATACCTAAAACATTGGTATCCAAAGCTACACTTTCGTTTCCGTATGGTTCGTATTTCTTTAAGTTAGAAACCGAAAACAAACCAACAGTTGGCGCTTTTGAAGCACTTGCCAAATGCATAATACCACTATCTGCACCAACAAATACATCAACATTAGCTAACACTGAACCAATTTCGCGGACATCTTTACTGTAAAAAGTCGGCGCTTCAAAATTGATTTTAGAAACATTTTCTACCGGCAGCACTTCAAATATATTCTCATTCGGATATTCTTTTTTCAATGCACTGTAAAGTTCCTGCCACCAAGCAGGACCGTAACATTTTTCGCCGGTTGCATAAGTAAAAATCGCAATAGTTTTTTTATTTGGATCAACGATATTGTCCAGTATTTTTTTACCGTTTGCAATTTCGGCTTCAGATAATTTTAAATCTATAAGCGCTACAGGTTCTTTTTTATCTTCTATGCCGAACTGGCTTAAAAAGTATCTAAAATTATAAACTGGGTATTTTGCAATATGATCGTAGTCTGCGTAGTCTAGGGTAACATTTTCTGGAAGATTTCCGAAAAACTTATATTTGGCACTTGAGAATTTAACGCCAAGTCTTCCAGAAGAAGAATTTTGATCGACATTGATGACAACATCGTAATTTTGCTTTTTAATTAATGTCCAAACTTTAAAGTATTTTATTAATTCTTTAAAAGGCTTTTTGGGCAGGTGAATTATTTTATCAATAGCATCATAATTCTTAAAAACAATTGGTGCAAGCATTCCTTTTACAAACACATCGATTGTGCAATTTGGAAAAGTTTTCATCACTTCTTCAACCAAAGGCGTTATGAGAAGCATGTTTCCTAATCGACCATTTGGCCTGCAGATTAGTACTTTTTTGATTTTATTTCTGTCAATAGTACCTCCTTTACTGACATTTGAATTTCCAATATTCTTGGTCAGATTACGCATTAAAGAGCGCCTATAATCATTAACTTTTCTTAAGTTACTCATGTGGGGAATGTGTTTGTGGTATTATTTTTTGAAAATTAAATTTGCTTTATTACATCAAAGCTATAATTATTCATCAAGTAATTAACACAAAAACCCAAAATAAATTGCAAATTTTAAATTAAAATAATTTAAAACAAAAAAAAGATAACAATTTGATAATAAAACCCTACACGTTTATTGTCACAACATAACCTTCTGAACCACGTATATTAAACACAGTTCCGTTTTCAAATAACAAATACTGCCCTTTAATTCCAGTTAGTTTGCCACTAAACGAAGGTGTTTTATCCAGATTTAAACTATTTACTTTTGCAGGATAACTCAAAACAGGATAGTTCAATTCAAACAAATCATTTTTTTGCGAGTAAAAATATTCTTTAACCTCATCTGGAATTAAATTTTCAATTTTTACTTTTTCTGCAACCAAGTCAAAAATCTCAACAGAATTTTGCAACATTTTTCGCCAATTGGTTTTATCAGTATAATGATCTTTTAAAGCAACTTCGGTAATTCCTGCCAAATATCTGTTTGGAACTTCAACAACAGCAATTGCCTGCGAAGCGCCTTGATCGATCCAGCGTGTTGGGACTTGTGTTTTGCGAGTCACTCCCACTTTTATTTCGCAAGCTGACGCTAAATACACAACATGAGGCTGTAGCTGTACTCTTGACTCATAATCTAAATCTCGGTCTGCAATTCCTAAATGTGCTTTACTTAATTCTGGTCTCATGATCCAATCTCCAACAGCAGGACTTGAATAAAAACAATCGTAACAAAAACCCTGGCGGTATATTTTTTTCTTTTTACTGCAATTCAAACATTGAAAGCCAACAAAATTGATTTCGATTTCTTTATCTAGTAATTGATTTACATTTAAGAAACTATCTTCAAAAACCAAATAATATTGAATTGGACTTCCCAATTCTGTTTGCATTTTTGTCAGGACACCTTGATATTGCATTCGTCTTTTTATTTATATTGCTGTTTTAGATTAATCAAAAAGAATTAAACTTTTTAGTGTTAAAATTCGATCTTGAAAGAAGAATCTTTACTAGAAATCGGATTGTTTTTTACAAAAAAACACTATTTTTGATATGACGGCAAGTTACTATTTGCTGCTCGATATTCAAATTTTAAGTTTTTAGTTTTCCAAGATTGTGAGATTTAAAACCTAAAATTAGTAATCCTAAAACCAAATTCATGCCTTTATCCATAATCAATTCGTTTGCCTCTTGGGTTCTTAAACAGAGAATTCATCAAATAGAGCTTTTTTTAAAATACCCAAATGAAGTTCAAGAAGAATTATTACATAATTTATTGACGGCATCTGAAAATACGGTTATTGGTAAACAATATGAGTTCTCGAGTATCAATTCCTATCAGACTTTTACTGAAAGAGTTCCCATTTCAACTTATGAAGAATTACAGCCTCTTATTGAGCGAACGCGTTTAGGCGAACAAAACGTTTTTTGGGAAACTCCAATTAAATGGTTTGCCAAATCGAGCGGTACCACAAATGCAAAAAGTAAATTTATTCCTGTAAGTAACGAAGCTCTTGAAGATTGCCATTATAAAGGAAGTAAAGATTTATTATGTCTTTATTTGAATAACAATGAGGATTCTGAATTGTTTTTAGGGAAAAGTCTTCGCTTGGGCGGAAGTTCTCAGATTTATGAAAACAACAATACTTTCTTTGGAGATTTATCTGCAATTTTGATTGAAAATATGCCAATTTGGGCTGAATTTAGCAGTACACCGAGCAGTAAAACGTCACTTATGAGTGAATGGGAAACTAAGATGGCTGCGATTATCAACGAAACAAAAAATGAAAATGTTACCAGTTTTGCAGGAGTTCCGTCTTGGATGCTGGTTTTAATGAATAAAGTTTTAGAAAATACTGGTAAACAAAGTTTATTGGAAATTTGGCCAAATTTGGAAGTTTACTTTCATGGTGGCGTAAGTTTTTCTCCTTACAAAGAACAATACAAGAATATTTTACCAAGTAAAGATTTTAAATATTACGAAATCTACAATGCTTCTGAAGGTTTCTTTGCCATTCAGGATTTGAATAATTCGAGTGATTTATTGTTAATGCTGGATTACGGAATTTTTTATGAATTTATTCCGATGGATACTTTTGGAACTACCAACCAAAAAGTAATTCGCTTGGCCGATGTTGAATTGAATAAAAATTACGCTATTGTAATTACGACAAATTCTGGTTTGTGGCGTTATTTAATTGGCGATACGGTTCGTTTTACTTCTTTGAATCCGTATAGAATTCGCGTTACAGGAAGAACGAAACATCATATAAATGTTTTTGGTGAAGAATTAATGGTAGAAAACACCGATCAAGCCATTGCAAAAGCGTGTCAGGTTACACAAACCGAAGTTATTGATTACACCGTTGCTCCTATTTTTATGCAGGATAAAGAAAAAGGTGCCCACGAATGGATGATCGAATTCAAGAAAAAACCTGCTGATGTTGGTCTTTTCCAAAAGGTTTTGGATGAAACTTTACAAACCTTAAATTCCGATTACGAAGCAAAACGTTACAATAATATGACTTTAAATCCGCTGGTGATTAATGTTGCCAGAGAAAATCTGTTTTATGATTGGTTGAAGGAAAGAGACAAATTGGGTGGTCAGCATAAGATTCCGAGGCTTTCTAATCAGAGGGATTATTTGGAGCAGTTGAAGGAAATGTAATTTTTTTTGCCACGACCCGAGCGATAGCGAAAGAACGACGTAATTTCACAAATTTTCACGAATGCAAAATTAACCAACCATATAAACGACCTAACCAAAATGAAAAAGAAGTTTACCGAAATGACTGTTGAAGAATTAATCAAAACCCAAAAATCATTCAAAACAGTTACCTATATATTTGGTGTTGTATTGCTTTTTTTGTTTGGTCTCAATATTTTTCTTGTTGCGAATAAAGGCTTTAGCGCTTCAAATGTTATTCCGATTGCTTTGCTTCCTATTTTTATTTTAAATATGAATACTTTAAAGGAGATTAAGAAAGAGTTGGAATCTAGGAAATAGATTAATACTTCAAAATTAGAAACGAAACTTTGTAAACATACTGATTTCTAAAAAAATATGCCAATACCTAAACATGATGAGATTAGAATCTCTGCATTAAATTTATTATCAGATGGATCAACAATGAAATTAAAAGATTTCATCGAACCTCTATCTAAAGAGTTTTCGTTAAATGATGAGGAAAAAAATGAAATGTATCCTTCAGGAAATGGCCATATATTTTATGATCGCATATCTTGGGCATTGAGTTATTTAAATATGGCTGGACTTCTAGACAAACCAGCGAGAGGCAATTATAGAATAAACTACAAGGGACTCGAAATGCTTAAAAGTCCCGAAAAAATCAACACTTATGTAGATATCGAAGTTGCAAAACGAGATAAGACTAAAAAAGTAAACAAAAATCCTGAAATAAAAATAATCGACACAAATGATGGATCAACTCCTCAAGAAAAATTGTATACATCATTTAGTAATATTAGGAACTCCATTTATGATGAAATTCTAACGACAATTTTAAGCAAGACACCAACTGCATTTGAGAAATTAGTTGTGTTATTATTGCAAAAGATGGGCTATGGAGGTGAAATAAAGAATTCGGGATTAGTCACTAAAAAATCTAATGATGGCGGGATTGATGGTGTTATAAAAGAAGATATCTTAGGTTTTGGAAGAATAAATATTCAAGCTAAAAGATATCGTCTTGATATTGCTATAGGACGTGAGGAAATTCAAAAATTTGTCGGAGCATTAGCTGTAGCACAATCTAATAAAGGTGTTTTTATAACAACATCCTATTTTTCTAAAGGCGCCATTGAATATGTTGAAAATTTGTACGGCAATACAACTGTCGTATTAATTGATGGGAAAAACTTAGCAAGCTATATTTATGATTATGGATTAGGAATGCAAGTAGAACAAACTATTGAAATTAAAAAAATGGATTCAGATTTTTGGGATTCAATGACTGATGAATTATAATCTCAAAACTTATATAACTAAAAACCTCAGCTCTGTAAAAAGACTGAGGTTTTTGGTTTTATTTTTCATTGTGGAGCTACTTGCGGAGATCCCTCGTTCCTCGGGATGACAAGATTGCGGACAACAATTATGATAAATGATTTAAATATATCTAACAATTACATTCTGTATGTCATTTCGAACGAAGGGAGAAATCACACGAGAAACTCTACAAAGATTGGTTTCATGTTGCGGAGTTTCTTGCGAAGATCCCTCATTCCTCGGGATGACAAGATTGGGGTTAGCCCTTCGACTTCGCTCAGGGTGACAAAAAATTACATCATATCAATATATCTATCATGATATCCTAAAAGATATAAAACGCCATCAAGACCTAAGCTTGAAATGGATGTTGAAGCGCTTTCTTTTACTTTTGGTTTGGCGTGGAAGGCGATTCCTAAACCTGCTAAATTTAGCATTGGTAAATCGTTTGCTCCGTCTCCAACTGCGATGGTTTGATTGATATGAATTCCTTCTTTTTCGGCGATTGCTTTTAGATGTTCGGCTTTCTTTTGTCCATCAACTATATCGCCAATATATTTTCCTGTTAGTTTACCGTCTTTAATTTCTAGCTGATTGGCGTGAACGTAATCGATTCCTAATTCTTTTTGAAGATATTCTCCAAAATAGGTAAATCCTCCAGAAAGAATTGCAGTTTTGTAACCGTAATATTTTAAGGCTTTCATTAAACGATGTGCGCCTTGTGTAATGGGCAAATTGATGGCTACATTTTGCAAAACTTCTTCGCTAAGTCCTTCTAAAAGTGCCATACGCTGTTTGAAACTTTCGTTGAAATCAATTTCGCCATTCATAGCCGATTCTGTAATGGCACGCACTTGCTCTCCTACTCCATTAAGTTCTGCCAATTCGTCGATTACTTCGGTTTGAATTAAAGTAGAATCCATATCGAAGCAAACCAAACGACGGTTTCTTCTGTAAATATTATCTTCTTGGAAAGAAATATCAACGTTAAGTGTTCTGGAAATTTCCATAAAACTTGCCGTCATGATGATCTTGTTTACAATTTCGCCAGTAACTGACAATTGTATACAAGAACGTGGATATTGTTCTTTCTCTACAATTGAAGTTCGTCCTGTTAATCTTATGATAGAATCGATATTTAGGTTTTGATCTGACATGATTTTGGTAACTGCTGCCAATTGAGAAGCTGCCAGTTTTTCGCCCAAAATATTAATGATATAACGTTGTTTAGATTGTGATTTTACCCATGTTTCGTAATCTTCTATAGAAATCGGAATAAATTTTACTTTGATTTCTAGTTCATAGGCTTTGAACAATAAATCTTTTAAAACTGGTGCTGAAGAAGAACCAGCGGCAATTTCGAATAAAATTCCTAAAGAAAGTGTATCGTGAATATCGGCTTGACCAATATCTAAAATATTGGCATCGTAAGTTGCCAAAACAGCTGTTAAACCTGCTGTAACCCCAATTTTATCGTGTCCTGAAACTTTTAATAAAATTATTTCTTTATCTTCTGCTGCCATTTTTCTTTCTTGAATTTGAAGCGACAAAAATCGGCAATCTATTGTTTATAAAAAAGAATAATCTTTGTTTTTTTGAAAAGAAAAAGCACATTTATATGTGCTTTTTCGAGTAATTTAACAATTATGTTTCGCTATTAAAATAACGTAACTTTTCGATTATTTCATTGGTTCGTTTTTATCAAAATTCACCATCCAGTTGATGCCAAACTTATCTTTGAACATTCCGAAATAAGAACCCCAGAAAGTATCATTCATAGGCATTTCGACTTTTCCTCCAGCCGAAAGTCCGTTGAAGATTTTGTCTGCTTCTTCTTTGCTTTCTGTATTGATGGAAACCATAAAATTATCTCCAAAACCTACGTCGCCATATCTTGGATGACTGTCGCTTCCCATTAAAATAGTATTTCCAATTGGAAGCGAAACGTGCATTACGCGGTTTAAAGCTTCTTCAGAAAGTACTTCTCCTTCTTCTGCCGGAGCATCTTTATATTTTCCAATGTATGGAAATTCTCCACCAAAAACTGATTTGTAAAACAAGAATGCTTCTTCGCAAGCTCCGTTAAACATTAAATAAGGATTTACTGCTGCCATTTTTTTATTGTTAATTGTTAGTTATAAATTTTTAATTCCTTTCTATCTTCCCTATTCCTCAGACAGCTTTTTGATTGCTTCCATCGCTTTTGGAAAAGCATCTTTAAAATAATCGATATGTTTTTCGATTACGTCAACCTCTGTCTGAAGATTAACTATATCGTCTTTTTGAGTCAAACGGTAGGTTTCCATAGAACCGCTCCAGCTATCTGTTTCTTCATTTGGCGGCACTTCTTTAAAATCTTTAACCTCGCCCATATGCTTAAATGCCATATATTCATTCGGAATTTTAGTTTCAATTAAACTATTCATTCCTGTTCCTCCAGGACCTAAAAAATAAATTTTATCTCCTTCATTCCAATTCGACTCCGCATAACTTCCTTCACAAAAAGCGGTTGTCCATTTTCTGTAGGTTTCGTCGTCCCATAAGACTTTCCAAATCTTTTCTTTTGAAGCCTTTATATCGATATTAAATACTAATTTTTCCATCTCAACTTGGTAATTTACTAAAGTCCATATATAAAACATTCCAACGATGACCGTCCAAATCGGCAAAACCAAAGCCGTACATCCAGCCCTGACTTTCTGCAGGAGGCGCAAAAACAGTTCCGCCGGCTTCCTCCACTTTTTTAGCTAACTCGTCTACTTCTTCTCTATTTTCTGCGTCGATCGAAATCAGCACTTCAGAGCTTGATTTCGTATCTGTAAGTGCATTTTGAGAAAAACTGGAAAACAGCATTTCTTCAAAAAGCATTACCACAAAATGTCCTTCACCTACAACCATGCACGTCGAACTTGGCGTGTCATGCTGTTCATTAAACGAAAAACCTATTTTCCAGAAAAAGTCTTTCGCTTTTGCCACATCCTTTACAGGAAGATTCAACCATATTTGTTTTGTCATTTTTTGTTTTTTTTGTTGGGTTAGATATTTAGTTTTTTTTTCTTTTTTAAACCATATAAGTGATATAAGTTAATTTAAGTATGTAAATCTTTCAGGCTTTGTCCCTTTGTAACTTTGAACCTTAATTAGCCTCCACGTAATTTTTAAAATTATCCAAAATTGCCTGCCAGCCTGCTTTTTGCATTTCCTCTGGATTTTGAGTTTCTGGATCAAAACCTTCGATGATTTCTACTCCTTTTGCCGTTTCTGTAAAAGTAATTTCAACCTTTCTTCCGTCTGCGATAACATATGAAAGCGCTTCATTTGGTTTTACCAAAGTAAATTCGCCTTCAAAATCAAAACTCATGCTTCCGTCTTTTGCAGCCATAGTCGATTTAAATTTTCCTCCTTCTCGTAAATCAGCTTCTGCATAAGGCGTGTGCCAATCTGGCGATGCAAAACTCCATTTTGTAATATGTTCTGGAGTGTTCCAAAAATTCCACACTTTTTCTAGAGATGCATTAACCGTATTCTTAATTGTTATCATTTTATATATTTTAATATGTTATCACTTTGTTGAATTACATTTCATTTGGCATTTCACTCGGAATCTGACTTTCATCCATATAAAAAACTTCCCAATGGTGTCCGTCTGGATCAAGAAAAGTTCTCTGAAACATCCATCCATAATCTTTTGCCGGAATATAATCTGTTCCACCAGCTTTTACAGCTTTCTCAATCATTTCATCTACCTGCTCACGAGAATCGAGAGAAATTGAAATAATAACTTCGCTGGTCGTTTTCGTATCACAAATTTGTTTTGGGGTAAAGGTTTTATAAAACTCTTCGACCAAAATCATCAGAAAGATATTTTCGTCAATAACAATACATGCACCTTTTTCATTTGTAAATTTAGGATTGGTAGGAAAACCTAATTCATTAAAAAAGAATATTGCTTTATTTAAATCTTTTACGGCAAGATTTAAGAAAATTTTTGTCTCCATGGTTTATAAAATTACAAATTATTTAAAGCAAATTTAATTTTTTAAGACTAGTTTAAAATGCCATTAAAAGTCATTTTTAGGGGCATTTAAGACAAAATGTCTATTTTTGTATAGATGTGAAATTTCAAAAACAATCAGAATCATGAGTAAGAAATTAGGAATAATCGTGCCTCACGACTACAAGCTATTGAGCATTGCAGCAATTTTAGAAGTGTTTGAAACGACCAATAAATTGAGTTCGGGAACTAAAAAACCATTCGAAATCATGATTTTTCAATCTAAAGAACAGTCGGATCAGGGAAATATTTTTGGTTATACATCAAACGAAATTGAATCTTCTGATATTGTATTGGACCTCATTTTAATTCCTGCTTTTACGACGGATGATATGAGTGAAATGATTAAAAAGAATAGAAATTTCATTCCGTGGTTACAAAAACAACATCAAGCTGGAGCCGAATTGGCTAGTTTTTGTACCGGCGCTTTTTTGTTTGCAGCTTCTGGTTTATTAAACGAAAAATTAGCCACAACGCATGTTGATGCTTGCAGCGCTTTTACAAAAGCATTCCCAATGGTAAAATTAAAACCCGAAGAAACCTTGACGGCAGACGGAAGTTTGTACACCAGTGGCGGATCGACCTCTACTTTTCATTTATTGATTCTTTTGGTTCAGAAATTCTGCGGCAACGAAATGGCCGTCAATATTGCCAAAATCTTTTCTATCGACTTAAATCGGTACAAGCAAAGTTATTTTAGCACTTTCAGGCCCAACCATTTACACAATGATTCTTTGGTCGCTATGTTGCAGCACAAAATTGAAAGTCAGTATCATTCTATCGAAAAATTGGAAGAAATTACCAAAGACATCCCAACAAGCGCCAGAAACATGACACGCCGATTTAAACAAGTGACAGGAATTCCGCCAATTGAATATCTGCAAAATATTAGAGTTGAAAGTTCGAAGAAATATTTGGAACAAACACAGCTTTCGATTTCAGAAATCATCGAAAAAACAGGTTACAACGATCCAAAAGCGTTTAGAAAAGTATTTTACAAAATGGTTGGAATGAAACCAATTGAATATAGAGAGAAATTTCGAGTTCAATAATTTTCAGGAACAGAAATTTAGTTTTCACAACACCTTTAGTCCTGCTCTACACTATATCTTTTGCTCTGAACCCCAGAGCAAAAGGATGCCGTTTCGATCAGGGTTAAAAGAGGCGAATCATTTTCAAAACACTAAAAAGTTAGGTCTTAATAATCCACATTAGCACTTTTTTGTTGCTTTTCAAAAGTTCATCTATTTCTTTCATGCCTTCGTTGGAAACTGCCGGACAACCCCAGCCTTCGGGAGCGCCTTGAGGAAAAACTTCATCATTTGGAATTGCATCCCAAGAATGCAACACAATCGCCCGACTTCTGGCATTTGAATTTGTTTTGTCTTTTCCCTGCAAAATATAATTAACTTTTATTCCCCACTGACTCACGCCACGATCTAAAATCACATATTTTCCAAGCGAAGAACAATGCGAATCGAACTCGTTACTGATCTGCGGTTTTTCTTTAGATGATGTTTTTCCCCATTGATTGTCGCCACAGCCATGACTTACCATATAAGTTTTTGAGATTTCTTTCTTTTTAAAATCATAAACAAAAAATCTTTTATAACCAGAATGAACTCCAAGATCAATCAATATAAATTTATTTTGATTGAGTTTATTTGTCTTGCAGTATTGCTCTGCTTCTTTGTAATAATCACTATAATTAATTTCTACACGTGCTTTTTCTGCTACAACAATTTCAGTTTTATTTTGGGATAAAACTGTTGGTTTGTTTTCTTTATTACAAGAAAAAAGCAAGCTAAGACAAAGTAGAAGAATCATATTTTTCATGCTTAAAATTACACAAAAAGATAAACGAAAATTGAATTTAAAAAGTATAAAAAAACCTGTTCAAAAAATTGAACAGGTTTATAATTGAGCTTTATCAAAGCTTCAAACTTTGACAAGTTATTTGGTTACTTTAAGACGCAATTTCCATACGCTTCAATAAGTTTTTGCTTAACGTATGTTCTGCATATTCTTTATCGATTGTCAGCGTTGTATCATCAGAAGTTGGTAGTTCATACATCGCATCTGTTAAGATAGCTTCGCATAATGAACGTAATCCACGAGCTCCTAATTTGTATTCTAAAGCTTTATCTACAATAAAATCTAAAGCTTCGTCTGTAATTGTAAATTCAACATCATCCATTAAAAATAATTTTTGATATTGTTTTATCAATGCATTTTTAGGCTGTGTCAAAATTGCACGAAGTGTTTCTTTATCCAAAGGATCCATGTGCGTTAGAACTGGCAGACGACCAATAATCTCTGGAATCAAACCAAAATCTTTAATGTCTTTTGGGATAATATATTGCAACAAATTGTCTTTGTCGATATTGTCTACATTTTTAGAAGTTGAATAACCCACAGCCTGACGGTTTAAACGTTTTGAAATAATACGCTCAACACCATCAAAAGCTCCTCCTGCAATAAACAGAATGTTTTGAGTATTTACCTCAACAAATTTTTGGTCTGGATGTTTACGTCCTCCTTTTGGCGGTACGTTTACAACTGTTCCTTCTAATAATTTTAATAAAGCCTGTTGAACACCTTCTCCAGAAACATCACGTGTTATAGATGGATTATCGCTTTTACGAGCAATTTTATCAATTTCATCAATAAATACAATTCCTCTTTCTGCTTTTGCCACGTCGTAATCTGCAGCTTGAAGCAGACGAGTTAAAATACTTTCAACATCTTCTCCAACATAACCTGCTTCTGTCAAAACTGTTGCATCAACAATTGCCAACGGAACGTCTAACATTTTTGCAATTGTTTTTGCTACTAATGTTTTTCCTGTTCCGGTTTGACCCACCATGATGATGTTACTTTTTTCAATCTCTACTTCATCATCTAATTGCTGTTGCATTAAACGTTTGTAGTGATTGTAAACCGCAACTGACATCACTTTTTTTGTCTGATCCTGACCAATAACATATTGATCTAAGAAAGCTCTAATTTCTTTTGGTTTCTTTAAAATTAAGTCCCCAATATGTTTTGCGCTTCCACTAGATTTTAATTCTTCTAATACAATTCCGTGTGCCTGCTCAATACATTTATCACAAATGTGTGCATTGATGCCTGCAATTAATAAATTAGTTTCTGGCTTTTTTCTTCCACAAAACGAACATTCTAATACTACTTTTGCCATTCTTTATTTAAGTTACTAAGCCGCAAAGATAATAAGTTTCTAAGCTTTTTAATCTAAAACTTAAAAACTTAACTTCTTTGCAGCTTAATATTTTATATTTTTTTTGTTTGAAGTTTGCTTCGCCAGTTCGGCAAAAGCCTTGTGTCATGTTTAAAGTTTCAAGTTAACTCAACTTTAAACTTGAAACCTGAAACAAATTGAACTTTAAGAAAATTATCCTCTTCTTAATACTTCATCAATCATTCCGTATTCTTTTGCTTCGTCTGCTTTCATCCAGTAATCACGCTCACTGTCTTTGTGAACTCTTTCGAAAGATTGTCCAGAATGCTGTGAAATGATGTTGTATAATTCATCTTTCAATTTCAACATTTCGCGTAAGTTGATTTCCATATCTGTTGCAACACCTTGTGCTCCTCCAGATGGCTGGTGAATCATTACTCTTGAGTGAGGCAACGCAGAACGTTTTCCTGCTGCTCCTGCGCATAATAAAACTGCTCCCATAGAAGCGGCCATACCTGTACAAATTGTAGCTACGTCTGGTTTGATGTACTGCATTGTATCGTAAATTCCTAAACCTGCATAAACACTTCCTCCTGGAGAGTTTAAGTAAATTTGAATATCTTTTGATGCGTCAGCGCTTTCTAAAAATAACAATTGAGCTTGAACGATATTTGCGATTTGATCGTCGATACCTGTTCCTAAAAAGATGATTCTGTCCATCATTAATCTAGAAAATACGTCTAGTTGAGAAATATTCAACTGGCGTTCTTCGATAATATATGGAGTCATGTTTGTTGGATTCATCGCAGCAACGATTTTATCGTAATACATTGCGTTTACTCCTTGGTGCTTTGTAGCAAATTTTTTGAATTCTTTACCGTAGTTCATATGTATTTGTTTTACGTTTTATTGGTGTATATTTTTCTTAATCTCCACAAAGGTCGTACCTTTTTATAAAGGATGTCAATATGTCTTATTTCTAGCCCAGATAGCAGTGAAAAGCTTTTTGAAATGACAACTATTTTTTGTTGGTAGAAAAAAGCGACCAACGGAAGCTCTTTTTATACCTTACAAAAAAAGGCAGGAATGAAAAAACTTGTAACGAATAGCTGGATTAGCTCCTGAAAAGTAGTCAAAATATAAATTAAAACAAAAAGAGCGTCAGAAAAAAAATCCTGACGCTCCAATATATTTGTTTCTTTAGAAATTATTCTCCGTAAGATGCAGCGATAAATTCTTCGTAAGTAACCTCTTTTGTAGTTGGGTTAGCTTTTTCTTTGAAGATCTCTAACATTTTTGCAGCAACAACTTGCTCAGAAAGTCTTTTTACTTCTTCTTGGTTAGATAATACTCTAGCCACGATTCCTTGAACTTCTTCGTCAGTTGGGTTTGTTTGTCCAAATTGCGCCATTTGTTGTCTGATAGCACCTGATGTAAACTCTTTTAAGTCTTCAAAGTTAATTTGAATGTTGCTTTGAGCTAATGCTTTTCCTTCGATTAATTGGAAACGTAAACCTTTTTCAGATCTTGCGTATTCAACTTCTGCTTCTTCTGGAGTTAATTTTTTCTCTCCAACAGTTTGCAACCATTTTTTAAGGAATGAAGCTGGTAAATCAAATTTTGTATTTTCGATCAAGAAATCTTGAACGTCTAATAATAATTTTTGATCTGCTTGCTGTGCAAATTGCGCTTCAGCATCTTCTTTAATTTTAGCTTTTAAGTCTTCTAAAGAAGCTACATTTCCTTCACCAAAAAGTTTGTCGAATAATTCTTGGTTTAATTCAGCTGGCTCAGAACCGTTGATTGCTTCGATTGTGAAGTTTACTTCAACATCTAAACCGTGAACGTCATCATGAGCTACTTTTAAGTAATCCATTAATTGGTGATCATCGTCAAATAAACCTTTTGTGCTTACTGTAACAACATCTCCAACTTTTTTACCTACGAATTTTTGTCCAGCTTCTTTACTAAAAGCTCCAACTGCAATTGTAGTAGTATTGTTGATTCCTTTTTCTTCGTTTGAGAAAGTTCCAGTTAAATCTGAATCTGCTTCAACTTTATCTTGAGGAATTGCTTTTCCGAATTGTTTTTGGATACGCTCTACTTGTCCGTCGATTAATTTATCATCAGCAGTAACGATATATTTTACGATATTGTTTTTAGCTTCAAGATCAATTTCGAAGTTTGGTACTAAACCAATTTCATATTCAAAAGTTAATTCTTCTGCATCCCAGTTGATGTCTGCGTTTTCTTTTGCAATAGGAGTTCCTAAAAGGTTTAATCTTTCAGATTGAATAAAACGCTCTAAAGCCAAATCAACTACTTTTTTGATCTCTTCTTGCTTAATAGCTTTTCCGTATTGTTTTTCAACAAGATCTTTAGGCACAGCCCCTTTTCTAAATCCTTTAACTTGTGCTAAAGGCATTTTTTCGTTAATTCTCTTTGCTACTTGACCTTTATAATCCATATGAACAACGTTCATAACGATTGTCTCGTTTACAGCGTCTATTGCTACTCTTTTAATATCCATCTTCTTCTTTAATTTACATAATAAAATTGGGTTGCAAAATTATAAAATTTTTGCAACCCAGCCAAGTTTTTAATCTATTGTATTTGAAGCAGTTTTAACACGCTCAATTTGTTTTATTTATCGTCTCCTAGTATTTTGTATGTGATAGATTGCAGAACAGATAAAATAACACTGAAAATTAATGCCGTCCAGAATGAATTGACTGCAAAACCGCCAACGATATTGGTACATAAGAGAATTATTATCGCATTTATTACCAATAAGAACAATCCTAAAGTGACTACTGTTACAGGCAGAGTTAAGAGCACTAAAATTGGTTTTATAAAAAGATTCAGCAATCCTAAAACTACTGCAACAATAACAGCGGTACCAAAACTAGCTACATGAACGCCTGTTAAAAGGTTTGATAATAGCAATACTAAGGCAGCAGTAACGAGGAGTCTAAGTAATAATTTCATGGTTTCTCGGGTTTAAATTTTAATTAAAATTACTATTTTTTGCCACAATTTAAAAGGTTAAAACGGATTAAGTTTAAAGATTGAAAAAAATCTAAATAATCCTTTTAATATTATGGTTATAAAAATGCGCGCACTACTCTTTTAAAAACGTAGTGGTAAATTCGAAAAACAGTTTCGGGTTTTCGGCATGAAGCCAATGTCCTGCATTTGGAATTGTTTCTAATTGTAAATTTGGAAAATGCTCTCGAATTGCATCCAGATCTGAGTCTTGAATGTAGCCCGAATTTCCTCCTCTTATAAATAAGGTAGGATTATTAAAAACTAAACCTTCTGCTAAAGGTTTTCCTATTGCGTCTAGATTATTATTGAAAGCTTCTAAATTAAATCTAAAAGCCAATTGACCTGGTTCTTTCCAGTATAGGTTTTTTAATAAAAATTGGCGTGTTCCAAAATCTGACACATATTGAGAAACAATTTCTTCAACATCACTCCGACTTGGTTTTAAAGAAAAATCGACTGCATTTAATCCTGCCAAAATATCTTGATGGTGTTGTTTGTAAAACTTCGGTCCTATATCTGCTACAATTAATTTATCTACAATTTCTGGATGTGTCGTAGCAAATAGCATTGCCACTTTTCCTCCCATCGAATGTCCAAGCATATCGATTCTTGTTAGATTATTTGCCTGACAGTATTCATAAACATCTTGAACCATTGCTTCATAACTCCATTCGTCTGAATGAAAACTGCGTCCGTGATTTCTAAGATCTAAAATATGAACTTGAAATCCAGCTTCTACATATTGACCCGCCAAGGTTTTCCAGTTATCTGACATTCCAAGAAATCCGTGCATAATGACAAAAGGTTTCCCTTCGCCTTCTATTTTTGAGTAAAGCATTGTTGTTTGTTTTTGTATTGTATCGCAAATTTAAAAAAACTTATCTATTAATCTGTTACAGAATACTTTTGGAATATAATTTTAAGTCAATAAAAATTAATAGAAAAAAGTTTACACTTTTACGGTTTCCCGTAAGTATTTCATAATTTGAAACTGTACATTCGCACTACAAAAATCAAAACAAGAAATTGATTTAAAATCCAAATTTAATTAAATACCACATTTATGATTAAAAAATTCCTTTTACTATCATTGGTAGCTTCACAGCTTATGGTTTCATGTTCTAGCGACGACAGCGAAAAAACAGAAACAGAACAAACTACTGAAGAACAAATTGCAGACCTGCTAAAAAAACCTTACTCAGCTCTTACTCCTGCTCAGCAAAAAACTAAATTAGAAGCTGAAGCTAATGAGATGTTGACTCAATTAGACAAAACTAAAAGCTCTGGAGCAATTGAAGCTTTAGAAAACTTATCAAGATTGTTAGATGTTAGTGAAGTTGATATTTTCGCTGGCAAAACTGACAATCAAGTAGAAGACATTTTAAACATCTCTGGTGTTTATGGTGTTTACACTTGGAACAACACAAATAAAACTTGGGTAAAAACTGCTTCGACTACAGAATTAAAATTTGTTTTCCCTGCTAAAAAAACTCAAACAGCAAACAATGCTATTTTATCTGTAAAAGGAGTTTCTTCTGATGTTAAAGTAAAACAATTTGATGGATGGGCTAACAGTGCTAACGGAGAAGTTCGTATTTACGATTCTATCTTCCTTCCAACTTCATCTGATGCTGTTTTAACAATTGACAATGCACAAGCTGCAACTTTAGGATTAACTGCAAAATATGCTAACGGAAAAGAAATTCCAACTGAAGCTGCATACAAAATTGTATTAAACGACGGTTACACTTGGGAAATGAGCAGCGTAAAAGCTACTGCAAACACAGCAAAAGCTTCTCTTGTTTTTAATGGTAAATCTCTTATCGATTTCAATGCTGGAAGTAGTGCAAACATCGACGGTTTATTGGATAACGATAAATTAGTTCAATACAGAGGAAAAGGAAACGGTTTATTCAAATTGATGGATAATTTCGTTATTGTAGCTGATATGGATTTAGCAACTGAAGCTGCTGATAAAGAAGCTTTGTACAAAAACAATACTCATCCAAAATATCCTGATTACAGCGATCCAAAAACTGACTTTAAAGCATATTACACAGCTTTAAATGCATACGAGAAAAAAATCTCTGAAGGAAATGCTGCTAACTTTAACAAAAACATGAAGTTAATTTTAGTTTCTAAAAAAGACGGAACTAAAATCGCTGATATTGTAGAGCGTTCAGCAAAAGATGGCGAGTACACATTTCGCTTACCAGTTTGGGATGCTCAATCTGGTTATTGGATTTCTAATGGTGAAACTTTTACACAACCATACCTTTATGAGTCTTTCTTCTTAAAATTCAATGATAATACAGAAGTAGAAATGAGTGTTTATTTCTCTGAAGGATTTGAGAAATTTGAAACTAAATTCGAAGATTTCATCATAGC
>NZ_CAMLIX010000007.1 GCF_946479975.1 uncultured Flavobacterium sp. | reverse complement strand
CGATGGTTCCGTGGCCGCACATTGGAAGACAACCTGAGGTTTCTATGAATAAAATTCCGAAATCATTTTCTGGATCACTTGGCGGGTATAAAATACTGCCACTCATCATGTCATGACCTCTTGGTTCAAACATCAGCCCTTTCCTAATCCAGTCGAATTCTTTGAGAAAGTGCTGGCGTTTTTCGCTCATGTTATTTCCAACCAAATTTGGACCACCGCCGGCTACTACCCGTACAGGATTTCCGCAAGTATGCGCATCGACGCAAAAAAATGTTTTTCTAGGCATATATCAAATAGGATTCTGGGTTAATACATCGTTTACTATTCTGTTAATTCCTAACGGATTTTTATCTTGCAGTGCAGCTGGCAGTAATTGCTCTGGCCAATCTTGATAGGTTACAGGACGAACCCATCTTTTTACGGCTGTTAATCCTACCGACGTAAATTTACTGTCGGAACTTGCAGGAAACGGTCCGCCGTGTGTCATTCCAGAACAAACCTCAACTCCTGTTGGAACATTATTAAAAATTAATCGTCCCACTTTATTTTTAAGGTTTTCAATTACTGCTGCAAAATCTTCGCATTCTTTTAAATCAGCATTTAAAACAGTTCCTGTCAATTGTCCTTCTAAATCGTGAATAATTGTATTGAGCTGTTCCATGTCATCGCATTTTACAACTACAGAAAAAGGTCCGAAAACTTCTTTGTGAAATGTTTTATTTTTTAAGAAAGTCTCTCCGTCAACCGTAATTACATTTTGCAAGGCATAATTTGGTTTTACCTCTTTATCTAAACTGGTTTGCTGCGTATATCCTTCTTGTCCAAGAACTTCTGATTTTAAACTTTCATACTGACTTTTTATAGCGGGATGAAGCATGCACGCTGGATCTATTTTATCGACCTCTAAAGCTAAAATAGAAATAAAATTTTCTAATTCGGCACTATTTATTCCTAAAATAAGCCCTGGATTCGTGCAAAACTGCCCTGTTCCTGCTACAATAGAAGCGGCATAATTTTTAGCCCATTTTTCTGCATCTTGTTTCAAAGCCGATGGAAGAGCCACTACAGGATTTATACTTCCCATTTCTGCATAAACTGGAATCGGAACTTCTCTACTCGCTGCAATTTTACAAAGCGCTGTTCCACCTTTGATACTTCCTGTAAAACCAACAGCTTTTACTCCAGGATGTTCGACCAAAGCTTTTCCGACTTCAATACCGCCACTGTTTAGATTTGAAAAAACACCATTTGGCATTCCGGTTTTTTTGGCCGCTTTGATAATAGCAGAAGCTACTAATTCTCCCGTTCCTGCATGCAGCGGATGCGATTTTACAATTACAGGACAACCTGCCGCCAATGCGCTTGCTGTGTCGCCGCCAGCAGTAGAAAAAGCAAGCGGAAAATTACTGGCTCCAAATACAACAACAGGTCCCATCGGAATCTGCATTCTTCGAATATCTGGTTTTCCTTCGGTTTTATTAATAATGGCTTCTACCCAAGAACCTTCGCGAAGCATTGTTGCAAAAGCTCTCAACTGACCTGTAGTTCTGCCGCGCTCTCCTTTTGCTCTTCCCGCAGGAAGAGCAGATTCTTGCATATAAGTATTTAGCAGCTCATCGCCAATCGCTTCAATTTCTTCGGCAATTGCGTCTAAAAAGTCGGCTTTTTTAGCATCTTCAATTGTTCCGTAAGTTTTAAAAGCTTCTTCGGCTAAAAGTACAGCTTGAGCAATTTCATCGCTGGAAGCTTCATAAAAAACCGTTTCGTTCTCCAAATTTAATTCTGGATTGATGGTTTTATATGTTGTATTTCCTTTTGCGGAAAGCACGTCTCCAATATAATTTTTTCCTGTAGTCATCGCTTTCTTTTCAATTTTGATTAAATATTTTTATAATCTGGCAAAGTTGGTCGGTTTTTCATAGCACTTTCAATGATATTCAAAACACGTTCTCTTTCAGCACCTTGAAGCGGTAATCTTGGCGCTCTCACATTTTCTGTTCCAAGACCTGTTGCAACTTCTGCCAATTTGATGTTTTGTACCAGCTGCGGTGAAATATCCAATTCTAACAACGGCATAAACCATTTGTAGATTTCAACAGCTTCGTTTATTCTTCCCGCTTTTACCAATTTGTAAATTGCTACCGTTTCAGCAGGATATGCTACTACTAAACCTGCAACCCATCCATCTGCGCCAGTTGCTAAACTTTCAAGAGCAAGTGTATCTACTCCACAAAGGACTTTTAAACGGTTTCCAAAACGATTTCTAATTCTAATAACATTTGTTAGATCGCGAGTTGATTCTTTTACTGCCTGAATATTTTCCAGTTTTAAAAGTTCTTCAAACATATCCAGCGTTACTTCGATTTTATAATCTACAGGATTATTGTAAATCATAATTGGCAAAGAGGTGCTTTTTGCAATTTCTTTGAAATAAACAACGGTTTCATAATCGGTAGCTTTATAACGCATTGGAGGTAGTAACATCAATCCGTTTACGCCTAGTTCTTCAGCACGTTTTGCCAAACTAATTGCTTCGCTGGTTGTCTGCTCGGCAATATTTACGATAACTGGAATTTTTCCGTCAGCAAATTTTAAGGTTGCATTAATCAAAACCTCTTTTTCTTCTTTGGTTAATGTACTTGCTTCTCCAAGTGTTCCTCCAAGGATAATTCCATTAACTCCAGCGTCAATTTGCGCTTTAATATTTTTTTCGAACATTACGAGGTCTAGTTGACCATCTGCTGTAAACTTGGTAGTTACAGCCGGCATTACGCCTTCCCAGTTTATCTTCATATCTTAATTTTTATCAAAAATAAAACTTATCCAAAGAGGCGTCTTTGTTATTATTAGCCTATATCAAGACTATATTACCACATCTATTGTTTAATTTCTTTTTTTTGATAATATTTACAAAACAAAAAACAACAAGGTGAAAATTTTACCATTTAAAATACCGAAAACAGAGCGCGAGGCTTTGATTTATCAGGAAGATATTGAACATGTCTTCTATGATCAATTGCATCAGCATGAAGAAATTCAGATAAGTTATATTCTGAAAGGTTCTGGAACACTGATTGTTGGAGATTCAATAAACGATTATAAAGAAGGTGAAATTTTAGTAATTGGAGAAAATGTTCCTCACGTTTTTAGAAGTAATGTAGAAGCAAGTCCAGAATCTGTTATGCTGACTTTATTTTTTACCAAAACTTCTTTTGGACAAGATTTTTTCAGTCTTAATGACATGAGCAGCGTCGAAGATTTTTTTAAGGATTCTGAATATGGAATGAAAATCTTATCGAACCAAAAAAAGATTACGCATCACTTTATCAAACTAAAAAAACAAAATAAAATACAACGAATTGCTTCTTTCTTAAAAATTATAAATATTATTATTTCTTCTGAAAAATCACCGTTGTCTTCTTTTGTTTATAAGAAGAAATATACCGATGATGAAGGAAGAAGAATGAGTGCAGTTTTTGAATATGCAATTGAATTTTACCACCAAAATATCACGCTCGATGAAGTTGCCGAAAAGGCGAATATGAGTAAAAATGCATTTTGCCGTTATTTTAAAAAACGTACAAATAAAACTTTTTTTCAGTTTTTGATTGAAATCAGAATTGAGAATGCTTGTAAATTACTGCATCATAAAAAAGATCTTTCGATTGCTTCGATATCTGAGCTTTGCGGTTTTCAAGATATTGCGAATTTCAATAGGAAGTTTAAGGAATTGAAGGGAATTTCTCCTTCGCATTATCGTGCTCAGTTTTAATTTTATTGCTTTATTTTTTTATGTAGAAGATTTTTTATTTCACGCAGATTTGAAAAGATTTAAGCAGATTTGAAAAAGATTTTGTTTTGTAGAAAAGGCAAAATCATAAAGATTTTTTTTGAATTGCTTCCAGCTTTAGCTGGATGGAAAATAAAGTCAACTTTAAGGGCTTTAGCCAAAATGTAAATTCGGCTAAAGCCTTATTTTTTGAGCATTTTATTCCTCCAGCTAAAGCTGGAGGCAATTCATAAATTTGTAATTTTATCTTTTAGAGATTAAAAAAAAATCTTTTCAAATCTGCTTAAATCTGCAAAATCTGCGTGAAATAAAAACTTATGCTTAAAAACAATTGATACAAATTTAAAAATGAAAAGCCGTTCTAAAAAGAACAGCTTTTCAATCCAATTACAAGCTAACCAAAACTTGCAAAAACTTACTTCAACTACTAACTATTTTTAATATCCTGGATTTTGTTTTAGATTACTATTTGTATTTAATTCTTCTAAACCAATTGGGAAAAGTGTGGTGTAATCTCCTTTTGGAACGTGGTTGTACCAATTTTTCTTTTGATAAACTCCAAAACGAATCATGTCTGTTCTTCTTCTGGCTTCGGCTGCAAACTCCCATCCTAACTCATCTAAAAATCTACCGTATTGTACTACCGTTTGATCTCCAAGCTGATCGATTGTTCCGTTTTTAGCCAATGTTCCATATTTAAAAACTGAATTTTCTAAAAGTTGCGCTCCTGTTACAACAGCATCTGCCGGATTATCAAAAGATCTTGTTCTTACTTCGGTAACCAGTTGAGCGGCTTCGTTGCTTTGTCCTGTTCTTAGCAACGATTCTGCTTTCATCATTAAAACATCTGTATATCTTAAAAAAGGAAAATCATTATTAAGACTTGATCTTGCACCACGCTGTATTTGATATTTTCCACATCTGTAACCTTCTGTTTCTTCGCAGAAATAAATACTTGGCATTCCTTTAGTCAAAACAGATACAATACTACCATCGTCAATATTGTATTGATTGCCCATTAACCAAGTGTCTTTTAAACGATTGTCTTTTACATTGTAAGTGTCAATAAACTGCGGATTACAGCTTGAACCGCCCCAAGGCTGTGTTTCCATACCGAATACTTTTCTGTGGCTTGGCAATAACATTTTCATGTGAGCGCCAAAGCCGCCGGCATAAATTTGATCGTAAGGAATTGCAAAAACCATTTCTGGGTTGCTTTCGTTTGTTGCACTAAAAATGGCTTTATAAGAATCTGATTTTTTGAACAAACCACTTTCTATAATCTTGTTACAAGCTTCAATACATTTTTGCCATTGTGGAGTTCCTGTGTACACTTGAGCATTTAAGTATACTCTCGCTAATACATGATATCCTGCCCATTGCGTCATGCGTCCATAAGTACTTTTGTCTACTTTTGCAGACAATTGCGGAATTACTTCCGTCAACTCGCTTACTATAAAATTATACACTTCAAGTCTGGTATTTTGTACCGGAAGTTTATCACTGTAATTTGGGATGATAGGAACATTACCATGTGTATCAACCAAAATTGAATAATAAAGTGCTCTTACCGCTCTCATTTCTGCCAAAATAGCTGTCTTTTGTTCTGCACTAATTGGGAAACTTCCAGACTCCATTTGAAGCATAACTCGGTTTGCAGCGTTGATTCCGTTGAAACAAGTGATCCAGGTATTTCTTGGCTGCCAGTCGGTTTTGGTCCATTCATGAAAATGCATTCTTTTGTATGTTCCTGCATCATCCCAACCGTTTGGCCTTGTTGGTGTTACAAAGGCGTCTCCCGGTTCTTCCTGCACATCAAACAAACCCTGCCAGTCCATTACATATCTTATGGGCGTATAAGCAGAAGCCATAATAGCTACAATATCTGATGGTGAAGCCACAAAATTAGATTCTGTTACTTCTGAATATACTTTCTCATCTAAGTCTGTACAGCCAAACAATGTAGCGCCTGCTGTAACAATTAAGCCGAAATATAAAATCTTCTTTTTAAGGAAAGATAATTGATTTATTAAATTTTTCATATCTCTTATTTTTAAAGTGTGATGTTAAGTCCTAATGAAAATGATCTTGTTGACGGGTATTTATCTCTGTCATCGTTACCTGGATCAAGCCCAATTCTGTTTACCTCTGGGTCAATTCCTTTATACTTTGTGAAAGTCGCCAGATTGTTTCCTGCAAAATAAATTCTTAGTGTATCTATAAATTTGAAAGTCGATTTTGGAAGTGTAAATCCAATTGTAACGTTGTCGATTTTCACGAAATCTCCATCTTCAACATAATGACTTACATAACGCTGTACATCGCTCAATACCGCTTTGCCGTAGACTTTGTCGTATGCAGAATCTAAAGTGTTGTATCCAACGGTTGGGTTTTCATAAAACATTCTAGAGAAATTCAGAATCTGATATCCTGATGCGCCTCTTAAATTCATATTCAAATCCCAATTTTTGTAGCGAATTGTATTGTTTAAACCGTAATATGCTTTTGGTAAACCGTTCCCTAAAATTTGGCGGTCTTCAGTAGTTGCTTCAGTTGCTGGAATTCTGGTTCCGTCTGGTTTTTCGATAATCCAGATTCCATCATCTGTAATATCAACACTTTTTAGTCCGTAAAAATTCCCAATTGGCTGTCCTTCCTGAACGCGGTGTGTTGCAATTTGAATTGGTTCTCCCGTATATCCTGCATCAAAAAAGTTATTTGTTAACTGAAATTTATCATTCGATAACGATACGATTTTGTTGCTGTTTGTAGAATATGTAAAGTTTGCTGTCCAAGAAAAATCTTTAGTTTTAATTGGCGTAACATTTAACAAAACCTCTAAACCTGAGTTTTTAATTTCGGCAGCGTTGGCAGCGATAGTTCCGTAAAAATAAGGAGGCGTTGGAACACTGTAGTCCATAAGTGCATCTTTTGTCGTTCTGCTGTAGTAATCAATTGCACCGCTGATGCGATCATCAAAAAATCCGAAATCTAAACCAAAGTTCAGCTCTTCTTTTTTCTCCCATTTTAAATCTGTATTTGCGTTTCTTGTTGGAACCAATTCTCTAATCCATTTTCCATCATTCAAGAAATAGTCTCCATATGTCAAACCGCTTAATGACTGATAATCTTGTCCAGCGTTGATTCCTGTAATACCAAAACCTGCTCTTAATTTAAGATTATTAACCCATTTAGACTCTTTCAAAAACTCTTCATTGTTGATACGCCATCCTGCAGAAACTCCTGGGAAATCTCCCCATTTATTATCGTCTCCAAATCGAGAAGATCCTTCGTGTCTAAGACTGGCCATAAATAAGTACTTATTATCATAGTTGTACGTTACTCTGGCAAAAAATGCGATAAGTGTATTCGCGTTTTTATAACTTCCCATTCCTGCCTCACCAAGCTGTAAACCTTGACCAGAGCCAATATTATTGTACGTAAAAGCATCGGTAGGAAAACGTCTGTTGGTTGCCCAGAATCCTTCTGTTGTATTGTCTTCGTAATTGTAACCTGCAAGTCCTGTTACGTTATGTTTTCCAAAAGATTGTTTGTAATCTAAAGTAAACTCGCCATAATTACCGCGGTAATCTTCTGCACTTCTGGAGGCAAATCCGTCTTGTGCATATTTTACTGTAGAAACGTGGTTTTTGGTTTCATAAAAACCTTTTATCATAGAATTTCCTTTTCTGGTGTAAACTCCTTTTATTTTCAAATGATCTGTAAAATCATAACTCATACTGAAATCAAAACGCGTATTTCTAAATCTGTTTTCTCCTTGTGTTTCTTCAATATACCCCACAGGATTATCATAGAAATACACATCTCTTTCATTCCATTTTCCGTTTTGATCTTTGATTGGCTCGGTCGGATTTCGTATTAACGCTTGTCTGTAGATGTACGGATTAAAACTCGTTCCGTCTCCTAAAGCATTAAAAACCTGCTCACTTGTTATGAAACCAATATTGGTTTTCAATTTTTTATCAAACATAGAATGACTTACATCTGCTCTTCCTGTCATTCTAGTGTTGTCTGATTTTAAAAATATACCGTCACCGCCTTTATAGTTGATAGATGCACTAATATTTGTTTGATCGTTTCCACCTCTAAACAATACATTATGTGTCTGCGTTATGGCTGTGCGCGTTATAGCATCAAGCCAATCTGTATCTGCTCCATAATCTTGATTGTTGGCTCCAATAAAAGTGTAGCCTTCTGCCATTTTTTGTCTCAATTGAGTCGCATCCAGAAAGTTCATTTTCCTGCTAATTGTTGAAACTGTAGAATAACCATTGTATTCAATTGTGGGTTTAGAGTTGAAACTACCGCTTTTTGTCGTAATAATTACAACCCCATTCGTTCCACGTGTTCCGTAGATTGCAGTTGCAGATCCGTCTTTCAAAACGTCGATAGAAGCAATATCTTCTGGAGCAACTGTATTTAAATTGCCTGGAACTCCATCAACCAAAATCAACGGATTACTACCGCCCGAAATGGAAGAAATCCCTCTTAACTGAATCTGCGAACCTACTGTAGGATCTCCAGAAGGTGCTGATACGGTAAGTCCAGCCACTTTTCCTTGAATTAACTGCGCCGCGTCTCGTACATTTCCCTGTACAAAATCTTCTGATTTAACAGAAGCAATTGCACTTGTAACATCTCCTTTCTTTTGCGAACCGTATCCAATTAAAACAACTTCATTTAATTCATTTAAATCTGATTCTAAAATAACTTTGAGAACCTTTTTTCCGTCTGTTTTTAATTCTTTTGTTTTTAAACCCATATAAGAAAAAACCAAAATTGGATTATTCCCTTTTGTAGTGATTTCAAAATTTCCGTCAAAATCAGTTGCAACTGCATTGGTTGTGTTTTTTTCTAAAACGGATACTCCTGGAAGAGGAAGATTGCCTGTGTCTGTAATTTTACCGCTGATTTTTTGCTGCGAAAAAGAACTAAAAACAACAAACAAAAATAAAAATGTAAAGAAGATTTTCTCTTTACAACAGTATCCTTCTGTACTTTTAAAAGCTTGAGTGTTTGGTATCATAATTTTAAAGTATTGGTTAGTGTATTTTCAACACTTGTAAAATTATGTTAATTAAGAGTTAAGAAAAATGCTTATATTACCACATGCTAATACTATATTATCCTGTTTTTAAACAAATCATGGTTAATTTGTGTAATGAGTTATAATTTATCAATATTTTATGATTAAATTTTAACAATGTATAATTTAAAGACTAATACATAAGAATTATCACCTCTTAACTTAATAGTTATTTCCACAACAATCCTTTAATAATGAATAACTTGTAAAAATTACAACAGCAAGAGGCAGAGAAATAAACACTAAATTAAAGAATCGAATTGTCCTAAATAATTACCTTTATATCCAGTCTTAAAAGTGCCTCTCATGACCGAAATTTTCAAATTTTTTCGAATTACAGCATCAGAATCAGAAAAAATACTGCAATCTGTGAATGAACCGCACTCGCATACTTTTGAAGAACTTATTATTGGTAATAAAGGACAGCTGGAACATTTTATAGATTTTGATTCTAAAATAATTGATGCGCCATTTATCAGTTTTGTAACGCAGGGGAAAATTCATAGGGCAAAACCTCTCGTAAAAGACGGCGAATGCGATATGTGGGTTTTACGTTTTAAAAGCGAATTTATTGCCGAAACTACTTTTAGTCTTTACGCCTCTTTTCATGATAAGGCTAATATCAGTATGCAGAGTAATGCTTGTTTTGAAAAATTGGATACGCTATGCAAAATGATTTATGATGAATACACACAAGAAGCGCCAGATTTAGCCGTAATTAGGCAATTATTGAGCGCCTTATTTACCATTATAGAATCGGAACGGCGTAAAATGAATTTGAACAATGATGAATCTAAAAAAATTCAAAGTTCTACGTTTAAAAGCTTCCTTCGATTATTAGAAGATTATTATAAGGAATCTAAAGACGTCAATTTCTACGCAGATAAACTCTTTATGACTTCCCGAAACTTAAACAATATCTGCCAGACTATTTTACAGCAGAGTGTTTCTGAAATTATAGAAACCCGAAAACTCACAGAAGCCAAAAACCTCTTAATGACAACCGACAAAAATGTGGCAGAAATAGGTTATGAACTTGGTTTTAACGAAAAAACGTATTTTACACATGCCTTTAAACGTAAAGCAGGCATGACGCCAACCGAATTTAGAGACGAAATGCAGAAACTGCTTTCTTAAAAACACAACCATTCTTCCTAAAATCGTTACCGTCTTTATTACAAATAGTCTGAACTTTGTATCAACAAAAAAAGACATTTCTTAAAGAATTAAATACGATATACAATGGACAGAAAAGATTTTTTAAAAACCATGGCAATATTACCAATTGGAGCTGCAGCTATGAAATTAAGCTCTCTTAAAACGGTTTCAGATTCTTTTGCTGCAACCGAAAGAATGCCGGTTCTGTTTCTTGGACACGGAAATCCCATGAATGCTTTGGCTGATAATAATTTTACGCAAGGCTTTCAGAATATTGCGAAAACGCTTCCTAAACCAAAAGCGATTCTTTGTATTTCTGCACACTGGGAAACCAAAGGAACTTTTGTAACGGCAATGGAAAAACCAGAAACGATTCATGATTTTGGCGGTTTTCCGCAGGCGCTTTTTGATGTTCAATATCCTGCTCCGGGAAGTCCGGAATTGGCATTAGAAACCCAAAAAATTATCACTTCAACTGCTGTCGGATTAAGTAATGACTGGGGTTTGGATCACGGATGCTGGACCGTTTTAAAATTTCTTTATCCAAACGCAGACATTCCGATTATACAAATGAGTATAGATTATACTAAACCTGCTTCTTATCATTATGAATTAGGGAAAGAATTAGCGGCGCTGCGACGAAAAGGCATTCTTATTGTGGGCAGCGGAAATTCTGTTCATAATTTACGTTTGGCAGCTTGGGATAAAATGATGCTTCCTGATTATGCTTTTGAATGGGCGCATATTGCCAATGAAAAAATGAAAAAGATGATTCTAGAAGATGATCATCAGTCTTTGGTAAATTTTGACAAACAAGGTAAAGAGTTTCAACTGGCTGTGCCAACTCCAGAACATTATATGCCGCTTTTATACACTTTGTCTTTAAGAGAAAAAGATGAAAAAGCAACTATTTTTAATGACGCCATCATAGCAGGATCATTGAATATGATGTCTGTTAAAATTGATAAAGCCTAAGTATAAATTAAAACAGAAAAGGAGGTGCTTGAATAATCGAGCACCTCTTTTCTATTTCTAAATTAGAATCTATTTTTGTGGAACTATAGTATAAGATGTCCCTTTTTTAGTCTCAAATACCGCAGTGTATCCAATAGATGATTTTTCACTTTTAATATTCAGTTTTTCAATAACAAACGGTTCAGCCGACCTTACTTTACAGCTTCCTCCATTATTTGATATAATTGTTGTTTTACTCATTTTACCCGCATTCCATTGTATGCCAACAGTAAAATTACCTTTTGCGTTGATCCCTTTTATTTCACCGTCTGTCCATGCATCTGGAAGCGCAGGAAGCAGGTGTATTTCTTTATTCTGACTTTGCATTAACATTTCGATCACGCCCGCAGTTCCTGCAAAATTTCCGTCAATTTGAAAAGGCGGATGCGCATCAAACAAATTCGGATAACAACCACCGTGTCTGCTGTATTTTGGATCATTATCTTTGGTCAATCGCAATTGATTTTTGAATAATTTATAAGCATGATTTCCGTCCAAAAGTCTTGCCCACATATTTACTTTCCAAGCCAGACTCCAGCCTGTTCCGTCATCGCCTCGAAGTTCTAATGTTTTCTTTGCAGCTGCAGCTAATTCTGGTGTTTTCAGCGGCGAAATTATATTTGCCGGATGCAAGGCATATAAATGCGAAGTATGTCTGTGATGCGGATCTTCTTCTTCAAAATCTTTGTACCATTCTAACAATTGTCCTTTACTTCCAATTTGAAAAGGAAACATCTCTTTTGCTGCTTTATCGACTGTTTGTCTAAACTCTAAATCGGTATTTAAAATTTTAGAAGCTTCAATCGTATTTTCAAACAAATCTTTTATGATTCCGAGATCCATAGTCGAAGCGGTAGTAACTGTTCCCTGCTTTTTTCCATCATAAAAATATTTATTTTCAGGAGAAGTCGAAGGCATTGTAACCAAGTAACCGTTTTTATCTTTTTGAAGCCAGTCTAAACTAAATTCGGCCGCACCTTTTATAATTGGATAAACTTTCTTCAAATATTCCTTGTCTCCTGTATATTGATAATGTTCCCATAAATGTCTGCTTAACCAATTGGATCCCATGTACCAATTAGCCCACATTGGATCTCCTTTTCCAAAATCACCAACAGGATTGGTCATTGCCCAAATATCTGAGTTATGATGTAAAACCCAGCCTTTTGCATGGTAATAACTTTTGGCAGTTTCTGCTCCGGTTACAGAAACGTTTTTAATAAAATCATTCAACGGAAAAAACAATTCAGATAAATTTCCTGATTCTACAGGCCAATAATTCATCTGTACATTAATGTTTGTGGTGTAATTACTGCTCCAAGGTGCACGAAGTTTGTTGTTCCAAATTCCTTGTAAATTGGCTGGCGCATTGTGCGTACGCGAACATGAAATTAACAAATAACGTCCGTACTGAAAAAATAAGGCTTCTAATCCTGCATCTTTTTCTCCTTTTGCATATTCTTCTAATCGAATATCAGTTGCTAAATTCGATTTCTTTGTTTCTTTCTCATTCAATTGTAAAGAAACTCTATTGAAGAATTTTTGAAAATCGGCTGTATGTTCTTTTAATAAAACATCGTATTTTTTAACAACCGCTTTTTTAATTGGAGCTTCAGCAAATTTATGCTCGTCTTTTCCCTGACTGTCTGGACATTTATCAGATCCGTTAAAACTGGTTGCAGCCGAAACGAAAAGTAGAATTTCAGAAGCATTTTTTATAACTAATTTATTTCCTTCAGAAGTTATTTGTCCGTCTTTTACAATTGGTTTAATAATCAATTCAAAACGCATTCCTCTACAGCCCGTCGGATCTTCATAAACAACTGGTTCTTTATTGTAATCAATATAGCTTGGATCTGAGTGCGAAGGTGCTTTACCATTTAAAACCAGCGCTTGATTTTGTACTGATTTTTGATTTTTTAAAAGACTCGCTGCATCAATTGTAATTGAAAGTTTCTTTAATTGATCTGCCGAAAGTTTTATAACAATACATTGCGCAGGCGCAGATGCAAAGATTTCTCTTTTATAATTTACGCCGTCAACTTTAAAATTTGTGACTGCTAATCCGGTTTGAATATCCAGACTTCTGTTATACGAATCTGGTTTTTTCCCTCCAAAATCCTGATTCAAAATCAAATCTCCCAATGGCATATAACTTTCGCTGTACGCGCCCTGCATATTTTTAGTCAAGTCATACGCTTTTTCAAAATCCTCTTTTGTAAGCGCTTCTCTAATTAAAGCCAGATTTTTAAACGCATCAGGATTTGTATTTTTCTGCACAGGACCTCCGCTCCACAAAGTAGCTTCATTCAGCTGAATTAATTCAGAATCAACTCTTCCAAAAACCATGGCGCCAAGCGTACCATTTCCAATTGGGAGTGCTTCTGTCCATTCAACAGCAGGCTGATTGTATTGCAGTTTTAAATCTTGTGCATAACCGCAAAATCCAGTTATTACAGACACTAGTATAAACCCCTTTTTTAAAAAATGATGAAGCATATATTTTTAATTAATAATTAAATGTATTTAATATTATTTTTCAACACATAGAAACATAGACTTTTCTACTGTAAAAAAGGGAATTAAAAGAAACTCGTTTCTCACACATAGCTATATAGCTATGTGCATTAATGAAAGTGAAACGCCTTTTTTATGACTCTAAAAACTATGTCTCTATGTGTTTAAATTTCACAATAAATTAGTTCATTTTCAATTTTAAAACCGTTACTGAATAAGCTGGAAGATTCAAATCTTGTTTTCCTTTTGCTACTTTATATTCACTTTGTTTTGGAGTGATTTTTTTAGGATCTGCAAATGTATTTTCGTCTTGTGTACTGGAACTTGCTAATCTTATCAATGTTCCTTTTGAACCTAATTTTGCCCCTTTCAAATCGATAGTAACGTCCTGACTTGTAGCAGCGGTATTAACAACTTTTACAATTAATTCTTTAGTGTTGACGTCTTTTACTGCCGATGCATATAAATCATTCTGACCTATTAAAGCTTTGCCATCCTTAGTAATGCTTAATAAATCTGTTCCTTTATTGGTTGAAAACAATTGCTGTACATAATAATTGGCAGAACCATACGATTCTAAATTATTGAACCAAATCATATCTGGAGTCCATTGCCAAGCATCTTCGTGAGCCATCAAAGGCGCGTAAGAAGTTAGCTGAACCACTTCTGCATTTCTTTCTAAACCAGTAATAAAAGCGGCTTCAGAAAAAGCACATTCCCAATTGTTTCTATTATTCGGATTCGCTCCAGAAACACTTTGCGCTGCATATTCTCCTGCAAATATTTTTGGACCTTTTCTATCATAATTATCATAACGGCCTGCATTTTCTCTAAACCATTTTGGACTTTCGTAGTAATGTTCGTCAACCAATTCTGCATTTAGTTTTTTAAGTTCTTTCATTGCATAATCAAAATGCTCGCCTTTTGGAGAAGGTCCAGCTCCTGATACAATTATAATTTTTGGATATTTTGCTTTTATAGCTTTTTCAAAAACTTTATATCTTTCAATATAAGCTTCTCCCCATTGCTCATTTCCTACTCCAATATATTTTAAGTTAAATGGTTTTGGATGTCCCATATCAGAACGGATTTTTCCCCAATTTGTAGTAACATCGCCGTTTGCAAATTCAATCAAATCTAAAGCATCCTGAATATACGGATCTAGTTCATCCATCGGAGCCAATTCTCCTGTGTTGTATTGACACGCCATTCCGCAGCTTAAAATTGGAAGCGGTTCTGCACCAATATCTTCTGAAAGCTGAAAATATTCAAAAAATCCTAATCCGAAACTTTGAAAATAATCTGGAGTTAATTTGTGGTTGAATTCCACATTCCAGCGGTTCATCATCGTTTTTCTGTCTTCTACATTTCCAACAGATTTTTTCCATTGATAACGATCTGAAAGTGTTCTTCCTTCTACAATACAGCCACCTGGAAAACGTAAGAAACCCGGTTTTACATCATATAAAAGTTGTACAAGATCTTTACGAAGTCCGTTTTTTCTACCTTTCCAAGTATCTTCTGGAAATAACGAAATCATATCTAAATCTATAATTCCTGTTCCTTCAAACGTAATTTTAAGCTTTGCTTTTGCCTCGGTTTGAGTTGCTGTAAATTGTGCAGTATAATTTGTCCATTGCTCTGATTTTGGAACAATGCTCGTTTCTCCAATTACTTTTTGATTCTTATCTATTAATTGAACAATGATTTTTTTGATTGCTCCATCATGATTGGCCGCTTTTAATGAAAGATTGTATTTCGCATCTTTCTTCACTCCCATTCCTCTAAAGCCTTCGTTTATTAAAGCATAATTTTTTGCATTATAAATTTCTACCCTGCAAAAATTAGTATTAGTCGTAGTCGTATTAATAGGAAGCGCAAATCCTGATTCTTTATTTAATGAAGATCTATTGGTATTAGGCTGCTCCCATCCCATCAAAGGTTTTTCAAATTCAAAAGATCGGTTTTTAATCATTTCAGCGTATAGTCCGCCATCTGCAGCAAAATTGATATCTTCAAAAAACAAACCAAACATCGTTGGCTGAATTTTAGTAATAGTTTTGGAAGCATCGACCTCTAAAATCGCTTTTTGAGCATTTCCATAAATACTACTAAACAACAAACCTCCTAAGATTAGTGTTGAAATTACGTTTCTTTTCATTGTATTAAATTTATATTGAGAATATACTTGCAATATATTAATTTATCTCTTTAAAATCCCCTTTAAAAGTTTGAAAAAGTATCACATCATAAAGGTTTATCGTGACTTTTGTAAATACAGATACGCTCTAAACTTGGATTACTTCTTAACTGCCTCGTATTTATTTGGAAAAGCAGCTTCTCCATCTAAATTGATGACTTTTAAATTATCTATATTTTTGCTTTCTACAGCATATTTATAATATTCTGGTTTATTTTTCCCCCATTGTACCGTACAGTTCTGGACTTTGATACTTTCTGCGGTATCAAAATAAAATCCTGAAGTGCTTCCTTTCACAAAACCTTCTACATTTGCAGGACGTCTATCGTACACGCCTCCAGCAAAAGAAGTCGTTTTATCCATATATACACTCACGTTTTCAAAAACAATATTCTTGATTTTATCTTTTGATTCGCCGCTTACAAAAACACCGTTTTCTCCTGTACATTGAATGTTATTGAAATAGATATTTTTGATTTCGCCTACTTTTCCTTCTGTTGCTCCTTTTGGAAAACGCCAGTTTGCATCTTTATGATTTCCTTTTGCTCTGCTAAAAGCCGTTACATAAATTGGTTCTGCTTTTCCCCACCACGTATCAGTGTTTAATTTGCTTTCAATAATAATATTAGAAAAAATAACATCGCTTACCGTTCCTTCATCTCTGTTTTGAATTCCTAAAGCACGGTTGCTGTTTTTAATGATGCAATTATTGATAACTACTTGTCTGATCGCATCCATATTTTCTGAACCAATTTTAATCGCGCAGCTGCTACTGGTCATGGTACAATTAGTAACGGTAATATTTTCGCAGGCACCAAATTCTTCAAACTCTCTTCTGTTTTTCAAACAAATACAATCGTCACCGCTTTCGATATAACAATCGCTGATTCTCACATTTTTAGAATGATCCAAATCGATTCCGTCACTGTTACGAACTTTTAAACTATTCAACAAAGTAATTCCGCTGATTACAACATCATTACAACCAATTAAATGCACGGTCCAATAAGCCGAATTCCCGATATGAACATCTTTTATTCTGATATTTTTTCCTCCAATAATCGTCAAAACGTGAGGTCTTGGATCTAAGACATTAAAGGGTTTCAAAACATATGCGTCATCTTCTTCTGCTCCCATAAAAGAAATTCCGTTTCCGTCTATTTTGCCGCTTCCGCTGATGCTGAAATCTTCAATATTTTCTCCGCCAATCCAAATCGTTCCTTCGCCCGGATTAGTTCTGAACGCACTTTTTGTATATAATTTTTCATCTGGACTTGCCAATAATTTAGCGCCAGATTCAATATGCAAATCTACTTTTGATTTTACATCTATTGGTCCAGATAAAAAAGTAAACGGCGCCGGAACTAAAACTCTTCCACCCGTTTTGCTGCAAGCATCAATTGCTTTTTGAATTGCTGCCGCATCATTGGTTTTTCCGTCTCCTTTTGCTCCGTACTTTTTAATATCGTAGATTTTCTGTGCTGAAATAGTCAGTGAAATACAGAATGTAAGTATCGCAATTATAGATTTCTTTTTCATATTTTTTAATTTTTTTTGTGCCACAAAGACACAAAGTCGCTAAGTTCTTTTCTTTAATTTTATTTCAGTAAACTTGTTTTTTTAGAGCAATTTCTTAAGCTTTTTTAATTAATCTCACAAAGTTGAATAGACACAAAGTTTTCCTTCTAAACTTTCTTTTAAAAAAAACTTTGCGACTTTGTGCCTTGGTGGCAAATTCCAAAATCTTACCAGAAAACAGTATACAAAGCAACTAAAACGCCGCAGATAATAAATGAACCCACGATAAACTCTGATGAAACTTTGAACATCGATTTATCTACTTCAATTTCATGTTTTTTAGCTTCTTCTTCAGAAACTGGATTTGCCAGACTAATACCGACCATTATAAATACAATAATGAAGAAAACAATCGTCATTCTGTCTAAAAACGGATAATCTGGGAATGCGCCTTCTGTCCACATTGGCAAAAACTTTAATATTGCTGCCAATGGCACGGTCAATAACGCACCTGCAAGTCCAGCTGTTGGTGTTGTTTTTTTCCAGAACATTCCCAACAAGAAAATGGCTAAAACTCCAGGTGAAAAGAATCCAACGTATTCCTGAATAAACTGATATGCCTGATCTAATGATTTTAATGACGGAGCAACAATGGCTGCGATAATCATACAAACTACAACGCACAATCTTCCTGTACGAACCAATTTCTTTTCTGATGCCTGCGAGTTGAAATATTTTTTATAAATATCTAATGAAAAAATAGTCGAAATACTATTGGCTTTTCCTGCCAAAGAAGCCACAATTGCTGCAGTTAAAGCGGCTAAAGCCACACCTTTTAATCCCGCAGGAAGTAAATTCATTAAAGTTGGATACGCATGATCTGGTTTTAAAACTCCAGCGGCATCTACCATTTCCTGTTGAAACATTCCGTTTTCGTGCATCACAAACATGGCAATTCCAGGTAAAACGGCAATAATTGGAACTAATAATTTTAAGAAAGCAGCAAATAAAATTCCTTTACGCGCTGTTTTTAAATCGGCTCCTAAAGCTCTCTGCACAATATATTGATTACATCCCCAATAGGCCAAATTATTGATTAACATACCGCCAACTATAACCGACATTCCCGGCAGTTCATTATAATGCGGATTAGATTCGTCTAAAATCATATGTAAATGTCCCGGAGCTTCATCTGCAATAATAGAAAGTGCTTTTATAACATCTTTTCCAAAACCAAATTGATCCGAAAGTAATGTTAGAGCTAAATAAGTCGTTACTAATCCGCCGAGAATTAAAACGATAACTTGAAACATATCTGTATATCCAATTACTTTCATGCCGCCTAAAGTCACGATTACAGAGAACAAACTCAAACCGATAACGCAAAACTGAAAACTTACAGGCGCAATCGAAGAAATAGCCAAAGCTCCTAAATAAATGATTGAAGTAAGATTGACAAAAACATAAATCAACAACCAGATAATTGCCATAATCGTACTTACTGTACCGCTGTATCTTTTGGCTAAAAACTGGGGCATTGTAAATATTTTATTCTTCAGGTAAACTGGCAGAATAAACATGGCGACAATAATCAATGTTGCAGCCGACATCCATTCGTAAGACGCAATCGCCAATCCGATTGCAAAACCAGAACCACTCATGCCGATAAAGTGTTCTGCTGAAATATTTGACGCGATTAAAGAAGCTCCAATTGCCCACCAAGTAAGCGATCCTTCGGCTAGGAAATACTCATTTGAACTTGTTGCAGCAGTTTTTTTGCTTCTGTAAATGTACATTCCATAGGTGGTAACAATTACAAAGTAAATAAAGAAAACAATGTAATCTGCGGTTTGTAATACATTCATAATAGTGTGGTTAGGGTGTGGTTAGTAAGTAAAATGTATTCTGAAAATTGTTTTAACACATAGGAACATAGTTTTAGAAATTGAATAGAGGCATTTCATTTGCTTCAATTCATCTCGTCCCGAAGCTTTGGGATTGGGACTATGTGTTAGAAACTGGTTTCCTTTTTATTCTCTTTTATAAATTTTAATTCGTCATAAATCTATTTCTCTATGTGTTAAAAAATATTATTTATTATTGATTCTAAATTTTTAGAAACCATTTTCTTTTGTATAAAAAGTACAGTAAAATAAGCTGTACAAGAGTTACGGATGAAGCAACAAAAAACGGCTGCCAAACAATAGGCGTAAAATGTATTAATCCGCCAAAAACATAATCTGCTGTGTGTTTAAAATCGATTAAACCTTCTGCTGCGATGTAAATTAAAATAGAATTCGAACCGATTAAAATTAGCGGAAATGCCCATTTCTGAAAACCAAACAAATCGATTATCACATAAAAAAAGACAAAAAACAAAATACTGAATCCACCAACAAAACACACAAATGAACTGGTCCATAAATGTTTATTGATAGGAAAACTAAGATCCCAAATTAAACCCGCAATAATTAAAACAACAGCTGTTGCAGTCATTATTAGCAGTTTGATTTGTATTGAAAATTTAGATTTTTCTTTTAAAAATGTTCCAACAAAAACACCAAGCAAAGCTGTAGCAATTGCCGGTATTGTCGAAAATATTCCTTCTGGATCGTAAACCGTGCTGTGTAATCTTCCAGGTAAAAACAAACGATCAATATACCCTTCTAATGAACCTTCTTTGGTTAAAACTCCTGCTCCAAAATCTGGAACTGGAATAAATTTCATTGCGATGAAATAGCCAATTAAAATCCCGAAAAACCAGATTAATTGTTTTTTAAAATCAAAATTCAAAAAGATGATTCCGGCAAAAAACCAAGCCAATCCAATTCTTCCCAAAACACTTGCAAAACGCGTCTGATCGAAACCGTCAAATCGCAACAATCCATTTACTACAAATCCTAGAACCAGTAAAATACAGGTTCTTCTTAACATAGAAATATATATTTTTCGCTTTTCTTCTTTTGGTAAATCGTTTGGAGATTTTACTCCTGCCTGCTGCATTTTCTTTTCGAAAGAAAACGGCATCGAAACGCCGGCAACAAACAAAAACACAGGAAAAATCATGTCATAGAACGTAATACCATTCCATTCTGCATGATGCAATTGCGATGACATCCAGACAAAAACAGGAATTGGAGCCGCTTTGGCCAGAGCATGAACAATATGTTCGCCGCTCATAATCCAAAACATCACAAATCCGCGCAATGCATCTAAAGAAATTAATCTTCCTTTTGTAGTGTTACTCATTTTTTTAGTATTCAGTGGTCAGTTTTTTTTAAGTGTTCAGTTGTATATAGTGATCAGTTTTCAGGATTTTAGTAATCAGCCTTGATTGTATTTATCGTTCAGTTCTTTTGCATCAGTAATTAACTGAATACTAATAATCTGAAAACTGAATACTAAAAATAACTGCTTACTGATCAACTAATTAAAAAAGTGGTTTAATGACAAATCCGTAGCTATACTCGCTTTGAGTAAGTTGATATTGTTCGTGAGGCGGTAATCCCCAGCTGTTGTCGCCTCCTAATCCGCGTTGGGTTAAGTCGACGCAAACGACAACTTCTTCTCTTGGAGTAATGTCGCTGGAGTGAATATTCTTTTTAGAAATTCCTCCGTCAAAATCACTCGGATAATTATTTAAAGTACTTATACCCAAAGGCTGCAGACCTTTTATTTCCAAGCCATAACCTGTATTGCTTGTCAACTTGAACCAGCGTATATCTGTCTTGTATCCATTTTCTTGTGGGCGTGTATAAGGCACATATTGGTCTGCAACTTTACTGGTATAAATTCCTTTTAGCGACGATGTTTTCCTGTCTGGATAATTTTCTAAAGGTCCTCTTCCGTAATAATCCAGGTTTTCTAATGTATTTTTTAAAGTAAAAATCATTCCGAAACGAGGTAATTCTGGTACAGGATTATTTCCTTTTTTATAAGAAGCCTGAATCTCTAAAGCACCATCGTTTTCTAATGCATATTTGATAGTATAATCAGAAGCAACATCATTCAACTTTAATTTTGCAACGATATATTTTCTACCGTTTTCTTCCGTTTGCTGAATGCTTTCCAGCGCGGTATTTTTTCCTGCTGTTCTCCAAACATTCGTTCTAATCTGCATTTTATTTCCAATATCGTTATCCGTTGGAGCTCTCCAGAAATTTGGTTCTGGATATTCTTTAAAGTATTCTTCACCTTTTAAACTGTAATACGAAATCAATCCTGTTTTCTTGCTGATTTTAACGGTAACATTATCTGAAGTCAAAACAAATTGGTCTTTTTCATCCTGCACTTTTGCTGCAGTCGCTCGTTCTGCTTTTGCGAAATACTTACCGTCTTCGATTACAAATTGTTCTTTAGCAATTTCAAAGTTTTGAGGCAATAATTCTGAACCAATTTTCGTGTTAGCAAAAACATTCAATAAATATTCTGTTCCGTCTTTTGATTCTAATTTTGGCAAATCAATTTTAAATTGTTTTTTCATTTTCGGATCCAAAGCAACATTCAAAGTTCCTTCTTTAATTACTTTTCCGTTTTCTAAAACTTCATATCTAAAGTTGTATGTATTCAGATTGGTGAATCCGAAATCATTATTGATTTCAATAATTCCGTTTTTAATATCAACCGCTTTAAATAAAATATTCTGATATACTTTTTTTACTTCAAAAGCTCCGGGATGCGGCGTTCTATCGGCATAAACCAATCCGTTATGGCAGAAGTTTTCATCATTTAAATAATTCTGACTTCCCATATCGCCGCCATAAGCCCAATATTCACGGCCAGCATCATCTTTTCTTTTATACCCTTGATCTACCCAATCCCAGATAAAACCACCCTGCATATTTTTGCTTCCGCGAATGATATCCCAGTATTCTTGAAAATTACCGCTGCTGTTTCCCATTGCATGCGAATACTCACACATAATAAACGGACGTGCTACTTCCTTACGAGCCGCGTATTCTTTCATGTATTCAATCGTTGGATACATTGGACAAACGATATCGGTATTTTCGTTTTCTTTTGCTTGTTCAAATTGAACCAATCTCGTATTATCTCTTTTTTTGATCCATTTGTACGCGTCATGAAAAACTGGTCCGTTTGCACTTTCATTACCTAATGACCAGATAATTACAGACGGCATATTTTTATCTCTTTCGACCAAACTGTAAATTCTGTCCAAATGTGCTTCTCTCCATTCTGGAAGATAACCTGGATTCGTTTTTGGATTCATCCATTTTAGAGGTTGTCCCTCTACGCCCATTCCGTGGCTTTCGATATTGGCTTCATCCACCAAAAACAAACCGGATTTATTACACAATTTTACCCATAAAATATTGTTTGGATAATGACTGCAGCGAACTGAATTAATATTCAGCTGTTTCATCATTTTGATGTCTTTCATCATCGTCGCTTCGTCCTGATAATGTCCAGTTTCTGGATTATGTTCATGAATATTAACACCATGAACCATCAATCGAACTCCGTTCACCAATAATTGACTTCCTTTTAATTCTACTTTCCTAAATCCGATCTGTGTTCCAACGGTTTCTACAATATCTCCTTTTGCATTTTTTAAAGTCAAAACCAAAGTGTATAAATTTGGTGTCTCACTGCTCCACAATTTTGGACTTGATATATTTTGAGCAAAATTTAAAGTCTGGATTTTTGAAGCTTCTACATTGGCATTCAATTCTTTTACAAATACATTTTTTCCAGAAGCATCAACTAATTTGGCAACTAATTTTTGATTGTTAACCGAAGCTGAAGTCAGATTTTTTAAAGTAATATCAACACTTAAACTTCCGTTTTTATATTTCGCATCTAAATCTGGTTTGGCAAAAAAGTCTGCAATACGAACATTAGCTGTACTGTATAAATACACATTTCTATCAATTCCAGAAAGTCTCCACATATCCTGATCTTCCAGATAGGAACCGTCACTCCATCTGTAAACTTCGATTGCTACATTATTTTTTCCAGGTTTTAAATACTTCGAAATATCAAATTCTGCCGGACTTTTTGTGTTTTCTGTGTAACCTACTTTTTGTCCGTTTACCCAAATATACATCGCTGCAGTTCCTGCTTCAAAATGAAGAAAAACATGTCGGTTTTTCCAATTTTCAGGCAGTACAAAATCTCTTTTATAAGATCCAACAGGATTATCCCAATGATTGATAAAAGGAGGATTTTTTTCGAATGGATAGGTTATATTGGTATAAATTGGCACACCGTAACCATTCAGTTCCCAATTCGACGGTACTTGAAGTTCTTTCCAATGCAGTGTACTGAAATCTGTTTTATAAAAATCCTTCGGACGCTCGTCTGGTGTTGGCGACCAAGAAAATTTCCATTTCCCGTTTAAAGAAAAATACCAAGGCGAGTTTTCATATTTATCAATTATGGCAGAAGTTTCATCTGCATAAGGAAGAAACGCAGCGCGGGCCGGCTCTCTGTTAATTTGAAAAACTTCTGGATTTTCCCAATCGTTGCGATCTTTTTCCTGTGCCGAAACAGCTGCAACGCAAAGCTGCAACAGGGTTATAAAAAATATTTTGGTTTTGGTTATCTGCATTATTTTGGCTTTAGATAGCTGTCAATTATTTTTGTAACACATAGAAACATAGTTTTTCTTTGTTTGAAAAGCGTTTTACTTATTTCAAAAACATAGCTATGTGTGGGAACTATTTTCTTTTAATAACTTTTACGCTCAAAAAAAAATCTATGTTTCTATGTGTTTGTATGAACTTTAAAACTTCAATTTTTCTGGCAAATATTTAGCTACTAATTCTTTATAATAAGGAAGTAATGCTTTTACATCTGGTTTTACCGGAGCTTTTGTATACAAATCATACGGATTGAATTTTCTAACCCAATCAAACATTTCAATGTCTTTTTCATTCATTAAATGCGAATATGCATTTTCTTTATGCTGCGAATAAAAAGAGTGATAACGAATCATGTATAAAGCTGGATCTGGTAAATAATCTTTCATAATCTGATACAAATATTCGTCGTGACCCCAGCTCATTTTCACATTATCCAGTCCGCAGTTTTCTGTGTAAACGCCAAATTTGGTATTGAATCTTTCGTCTGTAAAATCTGGATTTTCTTTGAAGAATTCTGGATAAACAATTTTATCAGAATATGCACATCCAACAGGAAATGTATCTCCAACAACTGCCCACTGTGGCTCTCCAAACAAACATAAAACCTTACCTAAATCGTGAATAAAACCTGTCAATACAAACCAATCTGGGTGTCCGTCTGCGCGAATGGCTTCTGAAGTCTGCAAAAGGTGCTGTGTTTGATCTAAGTCAATATCTGGGTCACTATCGTCTACAAGCGTGTTTAAAAACTCAACAGCTTCCCAGATTGACATTTCTTTTCTATTAAACTGCAGAAAATCTTGTTCTTTACTGCACACAAAGTCATACGTTTGGTACGTATGGTTTATTCTGTAAAACTCTTTAACTGTTTCTACTCTTTCAGAATCGACATAATTTCTGAATTCTTCTTTCTGCTTTTCTTTTACATCTTCATTTTCTTCAGAAGGATCAGGATATCGCAATAACAAATCATCTTCCCACTCATCTAAATTATTCAACGGATTATCTGTGTCTATATGCTTTTTCATAATGGTTATAGTTAAAAGTTACAAGACAAAAATAGAATTACATATACTGTTCAAAATGGATTAATACATCAAAAACATGGATAATTTTAAATATTGTAGGAATTTTACTTATCAAAGATTTGAAAAGGGCATTTTTTGTCATTTGGACGAAGGAGAAATCATACACGGGATTCGACAAAAACTAGCTTCCTACTTTGCGGAAATTCTAGTGTGATTTGCTTCGCCTGTTCGCTATCGCTCGAGTCTCCCTTCGGTCGAAATGACAAAACTATCGCAAAATCTTTGTCGAATCCCGCGTGTGATTCTTCGTTCCTCAGAATGACAAAACTGTACGTAAAAAAAATCCTTGTCGAATTTTTAAACTTTGACAAAGACTGCGACAGGGTTGAACATAGCCCAAGGTTTCAACCTTGGGTACACAATGTATATTCCATTCTATACGTTCCCAAGGTTGAAACCTTGGGCTATGTTTTAATATTGGAGATTTAAATCTTTATGGAGCTTCTTTGTGTTCCCAAGGTTGAAACCTTGGGCTATGTTTTAATATTGGAAATTTGAATCGTTGTCGAATCCCTCGTGTGATTTGCTTCGCCTGTTCGCTATCGCTCGAGCCTCCCTTCGGTCGAAATGACAAATCAAACGCAAAATCTTTGTCAAAGTTTAAAACTTTGACAAAGATTAATCGCAATAAATTTGTGGAAATTCGTGCAATTTGTGGTAAAAATAAAATCCTACAAATCCTTTTAATCTGTGGCAAAAAAAACTAATTAATAAGCTTACTCGGCGGAAAGCCAAATTGTTTTTTAAAGCATCGGCTGAAATACAAAGGATCATTAAAACCAACTAAATTCGTCACTTCTGAAACATTGTATTTTTTACTTTTGAGCAATTCTGCTGATTTTTTCAAACGAATTGTTCTGATGAATTCGTTTGGAGCTAAATCTGTTAGCTCCTTAATCTTTCTGTACAATTTAGAAGAACTTACGCCTAGTTTATCGCAGAGAAATTCGGTAGAAAGATCTAATTCTCCTAAATTATCATTGATTAGATTTGTCACTTTTTCCATAAATTCTTCATCAATTGGAGAATGTGTCAGCATACTTATTTTGCTTTCAACTTCGCCAGAGAATTTTTGTTTCAGCTCTAACCTCGATTTGATCATATTTTCGATGACCGTTTTTAGCAATAACGGTTCAAAAGGTTTCACCAAATATCCGTCAGCACCTGTGTCGTAACCTTTTACCTTGTCCATATTTTCAGAAAGTGCTGTAAGCATCACAACTGGAATATGGCTTATAAATTCATCATTTTTAAGCTGTCGGCAAAATTCTAGTCCGTCCATAACAGGCATCATGACATCTGTAACACAAACAATTGGTTTAATTTGTCTGCAGATTCTCAATCCTTCTTCCCCATTTTCTGCGTCATAGACTTTATAATAATCAGACAAATAATCGACTAGATATTTTCTAAGTTCACTATTATCCTCAATTACTAAAATTTTCTCTTTTAAATCTGTGTTTTGAATGATTTTCTTCGCCGCTTTTTCTGGAATAAGCATACTCAGATTATCATTTTTCAAAGCATATTCAAATACTTCTTTAGGCTCGTAGAACGAACGATCAATCGGAATTTCGACTTTAAACGTACTTCCTTTTCCTGGTGCACTTTCAGCAGAAATAGTTCCTTTATGAATCGCAACTAGAGATTTTACCAGCGACAAGCCGATACCCGATCCCGTGTTATTTGCTTTACTGTTTGAAGCCTGATAAAAACGTTTAAAAATCTTGTCGATACTTTTTACCGGAATACCAATACCGTCGTCGATTACTTCGATAATCAAAATATCTTCAACCGTATCTTTCAGTCTTATGTACAAATCTACGTTTCCGTTTTTATTGGTAAACTTCAAAGCATTTGATAATAAATTGTATAGAATTTTATCATACTTATCATTATCCAGCCAGCCGTTTATTTCATCATCTTCGGTAATAAAATTAAGCTTGATCTTTTTGTCGTAAGCCATTTCCTTAAACGAACCAAAAATGTTTTTTGAGTACGCTAAAACATCTGTTTTAGTTACTTTTAGTTTTAATTCGCCCGACTGTGCTTTTCTAAAATCCAAAACCTGATTCACAAGATTTAGTAATCTGCTCGCGTTTTGATAAATTAGATTGTATCTGCTTTTTTCATAATCAGTTGCATTGGTACTTTCATCTAAAAGTTGTTTTGCAGGACCTAAAATCAGCGTTAAAGGCGTTCTTAATTCGTGCGAAATATTCGTAAAAAAACGTAATTTTTCATTATTTAATTTAATGTCATGTTCGCGATTTACTTTCTCTGTCAGCAATTCTTGTTTCAGGCGAATACGGTTTTTGATCTCTTTTCTAATGAAATAAAAGATTCCAAACAAAAGCATAAAAAATAGCAGAAACGAAATCGGCGTCAGCCAAAATGGAGGCAGGATTTTTATTTTATAAGAGACAATCTTACTCCAATAACCATCACTGTTGCTGGATCTGATTTTGAAAACGTAATTTCCAGGATAAAGGTTGGTATACTGCACAATTCTGGACGTGCTATTAGCTGTAACCCAATGTTTATCAAAACCCTCGAGCATGTATTGAAACTTATTCAGTTTTTCATTGGCGAAAGACGGCGCAGAAAACTGCAGAGAAAAGTTGCGGTTTTTATGGCTTAATTCTATCTCTTTTCCATAATTTAAATCTGTTGAAAGTGGAATTTCTCCATTGATTTCCATTTCTGGAAAAACTTCTTCGTTCTGAATTTTAAATTCTGAAATTACAGGCAGCGGCGACCAATTATTTCGCTTCATTGCCGGCGGTGAAAAAGATATAATTCCGTTTTTTCCACCTAAAAATATATTCGAATTATTGAAAAGAAAAAAACCACTTGAACTAAAAACGTCTAACCTGTTACCGCTATTTACATGGTAAATGCTAATGTCTTTCAAATCTGACTTAACAAAAGCAATATTATTGTTATTGATATTCAGCCAAAGATTTCCGTTTGCATCGGATAATATATCGGTAATCCATTTACCAGAAAGCTCTTTTAGATTTTTTACAGGTTCAAATCCGTTAATTTTCGGATTGTACAAACACAGCCCAAAACGTGTTGACGCCCATATTTTTCCTTTCTGATCAACTAAAACGTCACTTACATTTTCGTCATGAGGAACTCCTTTTTCTTTAATAAAAAGAGACGAAAAGGTTTCTATTTTTCCTGAATCAATATTGTATTTTACAACTCCTGTTTCGGTAGCAAACCAAATATTATTTTTTGTATCTCTTTCGATAGCATTGATCTGAAAACCTGGCAAAAGCTGGCTTGGAGTTTCTACTTGAAGTGTTTTTGTGTTTAAAATAACCGCACCTTCTCCAAACGAACCTACAGTTATGGAATTTGCGCCCATTTTATTGAAGGCAAAAACAGGCGATTTTTCAAATCCAACTTTAATTTCTCGAGATGAGTTTGAAAGATAATTGTAAACCAAAACATTTCCGTCCCAAAGACCGCAGTAAAAAATCTTGCCATCTTCAGTATAAATGCTGGCAATGTCTTTTCCTGTATTGTGTAACGGAGTTGAATTTTTTGTGTTCGAGAGATAAAGTCCGTTGTGGTAGGTTGCTACAATTATTTTTTCGTCATATGTTTTGGCAAAACCTCTAATACGCGGAGCCTGATTTCCTATAGATCTGGAAATATCTTTGTTTAAAGTAAACTGATTTTCATACGGATCATATTTGTCCAAACCATCTTCTGTACCAATCCATAATACGCCAGATTTATCAAAATAAAGCGATGAAATTAAATTATCGACAAGCGAAGTATCATCAGACAAAATAGAATAATACCATTTGTAGTTTCCTTTTTGAATGTCTTCGAGCTGATCGCAAACCAGAAGTCCGCCCAAAGTTCCTACCCAATATTTTCCGTCTGGAGCACGTGCAACTGAAAGAAAATAAGGTCCTAAAGCACTTCGAACTTGTTTGTTTTCGATGTATAGATTAACAAACTGATTGCTTTTTTTATCTAATTTATAAAGACCTTCACGAGTTCCAACAAAAACATCCGATTTAGCGTCTTCGTAAATAAAATTCAGGTACGGATTTTTGATGTTTGAATAAGGAACAGAAAGTGTGTAATTGTTGATCTTCACAATTGCTCCTTTGGCATCCATTGTTATTTTGGCAACGCCCGATTTCTCGTAACTTCCAATCCAGATATTGCCTTTTTTATCTTCAAAAATTTCTTTAACGTATTCAAAACCTTTGAGTTTTACTTTTTCAAAACGATTTTCTTTCAAAAAAAACAAATACGTTCCTTTTGTTTTTGTACCTACCCAGATTCTCTCAAATTTGTCTACATAAACCGATCTGACTTCATCATCTGGTAAACTATTTGGATCGTCCTTTTTATGGAAAAAAGTAGTAAAAACATGCGTATCCATTTTGAAAAGTGTCAATCCTTTTCGAGTCCCAATCCACAAATTATTATATTTTGCGTCTAGCTCTAAAGCTGTGATATCATCATTGTATAATTTATTTTTTCCGGGCGTAGAACTCATGTAATTTTTGAACTGATACCCATCAAAACGGTTTAATCCTGAAAAGGTTCCAAACCACATGAAACCCTTGGTATCCTGTACAATATGCCGTACCGAATTATGAGACAATCCGTTATTGTCATTATAATGCGCAAATTTTATATTCTGGGAATACGAATTATAAAAAACGGCAAATAACAAGAATAGTATAAGGGATTTTAGTCTCATGTAAATAAATTATAAACGCAATTTAATCTTTTTGATTTAATAAATATCAAAATTATTTAACAGATAAATTATCGATCTTGTTGTTTTTCAAATCAATTTTAAAATGATCGGATGGGTCGCCGTTCCTAGTTTTCCAAAATATTTCTGACCACAAAATCAGTTTTGGATCATTTGACTTTTTTAACTCCTTGCAGATCAATTCGTATTGTTTTAATCTCTTATTTCCAATTTCAGAAAAAGCCAATTCATCGGCACTTTTTAATCGGTAAAAATCAAAAATCATATCAAAACCTGTCCATGATTCAAAATCTGAAAAAAGTAAAGAATTTGCTTTTAACTCCTTCTCGATTTCTGCTGTGTTTTTATTTATTTCTAATAAATCTTTACCAGAAAGTTTCTCGATTGACTTTAAGAAATCAGCTGGAAAATCTTCTGGCAGAAACCTTAAACGAACTAATTCTTTTAAGTGCCAATTGGTAAATTCTTTATAATCTTTAGCTTTCAGGATTTCTTTATCCCAAATATTATCGCTTTTAATTTCTTTTAAATGCGCATATTCTCCTTCATAAAAAGGAAATAAACTATTAAATTTTTCCACTTTCCCCACAACTATTGTCTCCACTTCAAGATCTGAATTGGGATGAATCGTCAATATTTTATAAGCCGGCATATACGCTGCAAGCGATGGCGTTTGAATATTAAACAACGTATTTCCTTTTGCAGTTTTTCGCACTCCTGTATCGTTGATGTGCATGTGTCCGCCAAAATGAACTTGAATTCCAGCATCGGCAAATTGCTGTGCCACTTCTTCGTTTGGAACTCTTTGCAGCTGCATTTTATTGGCACCAAAAAGCTGTTTTAATTCAGGCGAAGCATCATCATTAAATTCAACCATCGGATAATGACTGAAAGCAATCAGGATTTTTCCTTTTTGTTTCGCTTCCGCGGCAACCTTTTTCACCCAATTAATGAGATGACTTTTATAAATTAGAACGTTATTGTAACCTGTATTTGCCCCCGAAAAATCATTCGGATTATTCGGTTCACCAGATAATTTCTCATTTGGCACATAGGCATTAGCATCAATTGCCAAAAGCCAGATCCCTTTTACGGGTTCGACCAAATAACTCGCATCCGGCAGATACAAATTGGTGTTTTTAATTACATACGTTCTTTTGTCTAAAGCAGATTCTTTTTGTGCTTTTTCAAAATTATAATTCTGATAATTGTAGTCTGAAAATGGGGTTTCCCAATATAAATCGGATTTTTTTGGAAAGAAACCAAAATCGCGCATTTCATAAATGGTTTCTTTGTACCCCCAGTTTTTTATATCAGCGGTAATAATTGGCTCCAGTTCACTTTTGCTTTTATTGAAATTGTTTGGCGAACTGCTGATAATTTGCTCTTTTCCGCCTTTTCCTAAAAAATCTGTTTTAACGGCATCTTGCGCAAATGGTTTTACAACATCATGATTCCCTGTCGTCACAAAAAATGAAAGTCGGTATTTATTGGAATATTCATTTAGAATTTTTCGTAAGCCGCGAACGTGAACGGGTTGTCCATCATCGCTGAAATCGCCTGGAAGCACCACTTGTTTAATGCCTCTTTTTACAATATCATTCAAAGCTTCTAAAAAGGCAAAATAGTTTTCGTTGAAAATTCTCGTAGAATGCAATTGAGAATTCATCGTTCTGATATTGGCATATTCGCCCGTTACCGGATTGGGGATTCCTTGATATTTATTATCTTCAAATTTGGCGTAAATATCCTGTAAATGAGCATCGGCTATAAAAGCAATTTGCGTTTCTTTTTTAACATGTGTCTGTGATTTGCAGGAATTTAAAGAAAATAAAAACAGTATTAGAGCCGATATTCTTAACATGTGAAATTGCTTTAATTTTTAAAATAAATAATATTATTTTGATGATTGTATTTTTTGCTGCGACAAATTATTATCGATTATGGCATCTACAGTTTCTTTGAGTATGACTTGCTTTTGTTTTGTTTTTGGAACATCAATTTTTTCCATTTGTAGATTTTGAACATCATCAAACACAAAAGCCGGTCTAAAATCAGCATCATCTAAGGTAAATTTGATATTTTTCATACTGATGCCTTTTGCATGTCTTACATAAAACCCGTACGCTGGAAGTTCTCCAAACATAGAAAATTCAGGGTAATCCTTAACTGCTTCCGGCACTCTTTCTATTCCGGTAACGGGAATATAAGCCATGGCTTTTGATGCTCTTCCGGGATAATTGATTTCGATATTTTCTAAAGTAACATTTTCAATTGCAAAATCCTTCAAACCCACAATCGAAGATGGAAATGGATTATGAAAAAAGTCAACTTCTGGTCCTCGCACATCATAATTAATATCAGGACGTCCAAAAGGAACTTGAACTTTAATGTTTTTAATTGATACGTTTTTTACACTCCCCGGTTTGTCTCCAGTTCGATTTCCTAAACGAATAAAAATAGCATTTCCAGTGTTAACTGCAACTATATTAGAAACATTAATATTTTCAATTACAGCTCCATCAACCGATTCAATTGCGATTGCAGAACGAAATGTATCGTAAACTTTGATGTCTTTAATTACTACATTTTTAAAGCCACCAAAAGAAGCACTTCCAAATTTTATAGCGCTGGCGCTCGATTTAATTTTACAATCTAAAATATAAACCTCATCATTGAAATAACCCGGATAATAGGATTTTAAGCAAATTCCGTCATCAGCCGCATCAATATCGCAATTGGTAATTTTTACTTTCTTGCAATCTGTAATATCAACTCCGTCGTTGTTCCAATACGAACGATTTACAATAGTTAGATCATTTAAAACAAGATCTGTACACAACTCAAAAGAAAGTCCCCAGCACGAAGCTTCGCCTGCTTTTATACCGTCAATTAAAACTTTGTTGCATTGCGAAAAGCGAAATAATTTAGGTCGCATCGTTTCGTTTGGTCTATTTCTTCGAACGGTGTAGTTGGGATCTACAGCGATTCCGGCATGGTGAAGACTATCAATATTCAAAGCTAATTGTAATCCCTGACCATCGATTTTTCCCTTGCCTTTAATTTCAATATTTTCAGCTTTATGAGCGAGTAATAGAGCCATTTGAGAATTATCGTCTTTCTTAGGAGAATTTGGTCTTCCTTCAAAAGGCACATTGAAATAATCTTTAGGATTGGTACTTCCTAATAAAACAGAACCTTCTTCTAGATAAAGGCTAACATTGCTTTTTAAAACCAAACTTCCAGACAAAAAGATGCCTTTGGGCAAAACTACACGGCCTCCTTTATTTTTAAAAGCAGCATCTATGGCTTTCTGAATTGCAATGGTATTTACAGTTCTTCCATCTGCTTTTGAACCGTAATTTGTAATAAGAAAATCCTTTTGGTTGTTCTTTTGCGCTTCACTTTTTGAAGAAAGGACCAAAAAAAATACCAGAAGGATTGTAGCTTTACATTTAAATTTTGACATTGTATTTTTTTTAATTTAGGATCAAAACAAAATATTATAACTGCAAGCCTGCTGGCTGTATTAAGAATATATTTTAGGCTATTTGATATAAGCTTCTAATTTATCCAAAGTGTTCAATTCAGTTTCTCTTGCACTTGAAGATATAATTTTTGTTTCTAATTTTTTTGCAGGTTTTGAAATCAATAAATATTGTGTTCCATCATCTTTTGTTGTCACATAATCTTTTGGATTATACATAATTGCTGCGCCAATTTCTACAATTTCGGCCGCTACATCTTCTGGATGTTTTCCCCAAACTGCGATATAATTTACTCCTTTTTTGGTTCCAAAATCTTTAAAGTAATTGATTCCAGTTGCAAATTGTACTTTTTCTCCAGTTAAAGAAACAGCTTCTACTTTTGCTTCTCTTTTTCCTGAAAATACCGTTACACGAACTAAAATATCAACTTTTTTACCTTTGTAAGGCACGCCTCTTGAAATCATTTCCATCCAAGACGTGTTCTCTGTTTTTCCAACTCGAGCCAAACGATTGGTTACTGGGTTTAAAGGCACTACTTTTTCTCCATCCCAAAGTTTGACACCGCCCAAACCTACAGTTGAGGCAACTTTATAATAATCTGCTCCCCAGCCTTCTTTTTGTTGTTCTGGCGTTGGGTACCAATTTGCTTTTCTTAATTCTAAACCTGGTTTTGCTTTAGAATAAACATCGATCGCTACTTTATCGCTGAAATAAATTCGTAACGCCATCCATTCGTTTTCTACTGCTGGCCCGTGGTGTCCGATCGTTTTATATAAATCTCCCGACTCTGAGCCAATATCTGTTAGATACGTAATTTTATCAGACTTCATATACAAACTGGTGTCTGTATTATTTTGTCCGAAACAAATGCAGCAAAAAAGTAAAGCGGTTACGATAGATAATTTCATAATTTAAAAATATTATAGTTTAAGTGTAATTCTGTAAATTTAAAAACAACTTTTAATAATTTACCAAGAATTCTGCTTAATGTTCAGAAATTATCAATTTATATCTAAAATGTGAAAATTTTAGAATTCATATTCTTCCCTTTATTTATCTATCAATACTTTGATTGCAATTATTTTAAACATATAGAAACATAGATTTTAATACTTTTAAAGGCGTTTCACTTGCATCAATACACATAGCTATGTTTAAAAAACTTGTTTTTCTGAAAAACTCTCTTTTAAATATCTTAAACCTATGTCTCTATGTGTTTATAATAACGCCATTTTATTTATCAATCACTTTTACTAATGTTGGATTTATTCCCAGTGGATTTTTAATGATTTTACAGATTAAAGGAAATTCAGGATTTTTTATAATCCACATTTCGGTTTCATCAATTTGTGCGGTTACGTGTAAAGTATCGACCAATTTTCCATCAATAGAAAAACCGTCTTTATCCTTATTTTTGTTTAAAACGTAAGTTGTATTATTATACACAAACGAACCTTTTTTCACTAAATCCTGATATGCCGATCTCGAAATCATGAAAAAAGTTTCTGTTGGCTTTAAGTTTAAAATTGGCGCATATTCGCCTTGATTAAAACTTAATTCTGTTCCGTTTTTTACCGCTTCTGGAAGCATTACGATAGTACTTTTTACGCCTCTTGTATCAAGTTTAAAAGCAAGTCCATCGTTTGCTGTCTCAGCGATTAATGATAGACTTCTGGTTTGGCCGTGAAGTTTGCAGACGTATTGCAGTTCGGTATTATTTTTTAGGGTTGGTATGTAATTTTGCGCTGTTCCATTTTGATAAACAGTACAGAAAAACAGCATTAAAAGTATATTTTTCATCTTGTTTATTTTTTTATTTAACTGGTGGTAAAATTGTTGTTCCCCAAACTGAAGGTTTCGAATCCATTTCTAAAATTAATTCGCCACCGTTATTAATATCATCATGCATAATCCAAGCTTTATTGTATGGTTTTCCGTTTAATGAAGCCGATTTTATATACTTGTTTTTATCCGTCATTTTCTTAGCCGAGATTTTAAACTTTTTTCCATTTTCCAATTGCATTGTACTTTCTGTAACCAAAGGCGTATTGATCAAATAATAAGGCTGTCCTGCATTTGGATACAATCCCATCATGTGGAAAGCCAGCCATGAAGACATCGCTCCAGAATCGTCATTCCCTGGTAAACCTTCTCTCGAAGTATTGAAATTATTTTTAATAATCGATCTGATTCTGTCACTGCTTAAATACGGTTTCCCAATCCAGTGGTACAAACATGGAGTTAAAAATGAAGGTTCGTTTGCCACATTATACAGTTCTGAATCAAATAAAATATCCAGTCTTTTTTCGAAAGCTTTTTCTCCTCCTGATTTTTTCACTAATTCTGGTACATCATGCGGAATGCTTAAGGAGTATTCCCATGAATTTCCTTCGTAGAAAAACACACACCAGTGGCAGACATACCAAGGCGATTCGATAATTACAGGCGTATATTTAAAAGTCGGTTTTTGGATTTTTGATTCACCGAAAACAACATCATCCAGCCATTTTCCGTCTTTGTCTTTTGGCATAATGAAACCTTTTGCGCCGTTATTTTCATAATCAGAACGCCATAAATTCTGCCAGCTGTCGGCTTGTTTCATGTACTGATTGTACAAATCTGTTTTTCCTAAACCTTTTGCCACAACGGCAATATTATAATCATTGTACGAATAATCGATTGTTCGGTTTCCTGCGCGGTCGGTACCGTACGGAACGTAACCTAATTTCAGGTAATCCATTAAGCCGCCTCTTCCCTCTTTTTCTTCATTGCCTCCCGGAGGAACGGTTGCATCTTTCAACATCGCCTGAAGCGCCAGTTCGTAATTAATTCCTTTTAGGTTTTTCACGAACGCATCGGCAATTACAACCTCAGCGTTTGATCCTCCCTGCGTTCTTCCGTTGTCGTTACCGCTTCTTCCTTCTGGCAGATAACCTTCACGTTTGTAAATATTCAGCATCGCGTTGATGATATCCACTTTTCGTTTGGAATCAATCAGCGTGATCAACGGACTTGAAGTTCTGAATGTATCCCAAATCGTATAAAAATCATCGTAATACGGTTCGTCATTTGTCCACAACGGATTTTCTCCTGTTCTGTCCACAGGCATAATCATCGTGTGATATAAACCGGTGTAGAACATTTTTTTGTATTCATCTGAAGTATCTTTAGAAAGCTGGATTCTGCTTAATAAATTTTCCCATTTGTTTTGTAAAGTGCTTAAAACTTCGTTAAAGTTCCAATGTGGGATTTCAACCTCAACATTATTTTTGGCTTTTAATTCACTTAAAAAAGAAATTCCAATTTTTACATTTAATTCCTCTTTTCCCGAGTTTCCGAAAGAAACCAAAGCGGCAGTTTTCTTGCCCGAATCAAACTGTGCTTTTTGATTGTTATAGAATTTTCCGTCTTTAAAAGTGACATATTTTGCAATTGGCTGATTGAAAACAGCATAGAAATAAACCGTATAAGCGCGTCCGTTGTTCCATCCGCCGCGGATTCTGCTGTAACCCTGAACTTCTGTATCTGATACAATTTCGATTTGTGAACCTACAAACTGCTGTGCTTCTCTGGCATCTGGAATCTTTTCTTCGCCTAAGAAAAAACCCGGATCTATTTTTAATTCTTTTGATTTGTTTTTTGGATAAGTAATACGGTAAAAAGAAACTTTTTCGCCTGTTGTTATTTCTGTTTTAATGTTATTTTCTTTGAAAACAGTTTCATAATAACCCAGTTTTACATTTTCTTCAGTTCTAAATGAAGTCTGATCCATTTTGTCTAAAGCTCCAGAAAATGGCATAATAGAGATGTTTCCATATTTTGGTCCTCCGCCTGTTCCGCTTACGTGAACCTGACTGAATCCTGTAACTTCCTTTGGTATTGGCAGCCAGCCACTATTCGGACTCGAAGTACAATCGGGACTTGGTTTCACCATTCCGTAAGGACAAGATGGACCAATAAAAACTCTTCCGACTCCTTCTGAACCAATCATTGGGTCAACATATTGGTGAACGGTTTGAGCATTTATAGTTATTGTAAACAAAAATGATATTCCTAAAAGTATATTTTTACTGTATATTTTCATTACTTATTTATTTCTTAAAACTATGAATTCTATTTTTTTTCCGTTGATTTAAAGGATTAAAGTGATTTTTTTTTAAAATCCAAGTAATCAGTGGAATTTGTGGCAAAACTTTATTTTGACATTTCTAAAATTAACTCTCCTCCATTCGTAATTTCCTCATGCGAAAGTGTAAAATTTTCAACTTTTTTATGGTTGAATTTTATGTCTTTTATATAAACATTTTCGGGACTATTATTTTGCGCTTTGATCACAAATGTTTTTCCTGAATAATATTTCGGATTTAAATCTATTGAAATTTTATTGAATATCGGACTACTTATTTGGTAAACGGCAGCTGTGTCTGTTCCTCCATTCATTTGAAATAAACCTAATTTTAGCAGTACATTTAAACTTCCCATTAATCCTTGATCTTCGTCTCCATTATAACCCGTTGCAGGCGATAAGCCGCTGAAAGTTTCTTTGACTACATTTCTTGTCCAATACTGCGTTAAATCTGGTCTTCCTAAAATGGTAAAGATATTTGACGTCTGCATGGATGGCTGATTTCCAAAATTTACAGGAATTCTGCTAGACTCTGGATGTAATTCTGCATCGTGCGATGTACCAGAAGTATAATTCAGCTTTTTAGCGGTTTCAAATTGAGCATTTAATTTTTCTACAGCTTTTGCTTTTCCTCCCATTAAATCTGCAAGACCCAAAATATCATGCGGTACAAACCAAGTCGATTGTGCTCCGTTTGATTCTATAAAACCGTTTTCATATTGGTACGGATCATAATTTTCTCTCCATTTTCCTTCTACATTTTTCGGACGCATCCAGCCAATTGTTCGATCAAAAATATTTTGGTAGTTTGATGCTCTTTTCATGAAATATTTATAATCGTCTTCATGATTGAGTTTTTTGGCTAATTGCGCCAATGTCCAATCTTGATAAGCATATTCTAAAGTCTGGCTTGCACCGTCTTCATGACTTCCAAAATTTCCGTCAGGAAGCGGATACGGAACATATCCTTTTTGTAGATAATATTTTAATCCGCCACCAATGCTTGTTTTATGCTCATATCCGGCTTTTGCCATAATTCCGCCTTCCATATGCCCTTTTTTGAGCGCGGTATAAATGTCTTCTAAATCTTCTTTTATAATTCCTTTCTGAATGGCACTTACTATAAAAGGCGTTGCCGAAGCTCCTGTCATTACATATGTATCATTTCCGCCCGCAGGACCACGAGGAATAGAACCGCCGTCTTTGTAATATTGCATTAGTGAATACACAAATTCTTCCATAATCTCTGGATAAACCAATCCCCAAAGATTATTAATTGTCCATTGCGCTCCCCAAAAAGCATCTGAATTATAGTGGTTGAATTTTGGTTTCCCGTCTGCGTTTAAAGGTAAATGTCCTACCCTGAAGATTTCTCCCGTGTTATCAGGATAGGATCCATTTGCATCACTGATCTTTTTTCTCCCTTGCAATGCATGCCAAAGATCAGTGTAAAATCTTCTTTGTTCGGTTTCTGTTCCGCCTTCTATTTTTATTCTTCCTAGCAAATTACTCCATTCATTTCTAGAAGCTGCAACAGTTTTATTGAAATCCCAATCTGGTAATTCGGTTTGCATATTAATGTCTGCATTTTCAATTGAAGTATAAGAAATGCCGACTTTCATTAATAAAACTGGATTTTTTCCATTAAAATGAATCAAATAATTTCCCGTTGCATCGTCCTTTTCGACAGCAGAAATTGCCTGATTTGTTTTCACTTTAAAAAATACGGTTACGGGCCTTGGACGTCTAAAATTAGTACTTAAAACCAAAGATCCTGAAAGTTCAAAATCATTGTTTTTTTCTAATTTTCCATTGGTATTTTCGCAGGGACCTAAAATAGTGTTTAGATTAAAAAGTACTGCTTTTTGTGCTTTTGAAGGAAATGTATATTTATGAAAACCAACTCTTTGTGTGCTGGTTAGTTCTACTTGTATTTGATATCGATCGAGTTTTAAAGAATGATATCCTGGAGTTATGATTTCGTTTTTATGACTGAATTTAGAATAAAAGTCTTTAAAAATTACTGCTTTATTTTGATCTGAAACCGTGACCGGCATAACCGATACGCCCGAGAGCTGCCATTCGTGAACGTGACTGAAACCTTTTACTGTATCTGTTGTATATCTGTAACCACCGCCCCAATCGCCTTTAATTTCGGTATCGGGATTTAGGTTCACCATACCAAAAGGACGACTTGCTGATGAGAAATAAAACCACCTAGAATTTTCGGTGTCCAACAACGGATAAACCATATCTGATATTTGTTTCTTTTGTAACGAAACATTTTTCTGGGCGTTGCACGACACTAAAAAAATAAGGGTTAAACTTATTCCAATTTGTCCGATTTTGTAGATTTTCTTTAGTTTCATTTATTCTGTTTGTTTGGATGGGACACTACTGGCTTCGACTGAGAAGTATTCGTTATACGATTCTCAAAAAAATAAATGGAAAAGAATGTTTACAAAGCTTACTCTTTCTGGATCAACTAACATTCGACTAAGCTTTGTATTCATTCAAAAAATGAAATGAAACTGACTAATTCTCATGAGCAAATGAAAAACTAGTTTTCTTTTAGTAAAAAAAGGAGAAGAATTTTTACGCTCTTCTCCTTTCCAAAATTAAAATTGAATTACTAATGCGTACTTAACTAAAAACTTATTTTTAATATCCATCGTTCTGAGTCAGAGCTGGATTTAATACCATAGCGTTTGTTGGAATTGGGAAAACTCGACGATACGTATCTGTATTGGTTTTATAACCATATGCACTTTCATATTTTCCAAAACGGATCATATCATTTCTATGCCATGCTTCCCAAGCAAATTCACGGCTTCTTTCTTTGTAAAGATCTTCTAAAGTTACTCCGCTTAAAGCTGCAGAAGTTGTACGATTAGAACGAACCATATTTACCAATGCATCTGCACTTTGTCCAAGAGTAACTGCTCCTCCACGTAGGATTGCTTCTGCTTTCATTAAAAGGATATCAGAATATCTTAAGAAAGGAACATCATTTTTCTGGTTACGGTTTGTTGATGTATTATCTGGGTAAAACTTAATGTTTCTGTATCCCATGTTCCAAGCAATTTCGTCGTTTCCAAGGTCAAATAAAGTAGCACTTTGGCGCGGTACTATATTTGGCGTTAAATTTACTTGGTACGTATATGCTGCACCACCATCTGATCCTGTATAAAATTGATCGTAACCTTTTTTAGTTGTCGTAACCATTACTGGAGTTACACCATCATTCATGAACTGAAGACCTGTAAGCCATTGTCTGTTACGAATATCATTTGGATCGTTGAAGTTTGCATAAAATTCAGGCAGTGTACTTCTAGGCGCACTTGGCGTAAAAGAAAGTCCAAATTTAGTTCTTTCAGAACGAGGCACATCGTAACGTGAGTGATACATTTGTCCGTTGTAACCTACTGTAACAGCTGCTGGATCGTAAGGAACTGCAAAAATGAATTCCTTCATAGCTGGTCCGTTAGTTGGATAAAACATCTGCAAGTAAGTCGCTCTTGGCTCAACTGCATATAAATTAGAATTTATAACTTCATCACAAGCTGCAATAGTTTCGCTGTAACGTGCTGTTCCTGTATAGATTTGTGCATTCAAATATAACTTAGCTAACATTGCATTAGCCGTTTGCTTATTTGGTCGTCCGTAAGTTGTAACTCCAGATGCTGGATTTAAATTTGGAACGGCACTTTTTAATTCTTTTTCAATAAAATTAAAAACTTCTGCTCTTGGCGTTTTAGCGTGAGAGGTAAAATCTCCGTACAAAGTATCCAAAGGCACAGCTCCATAACTATCCATTAACATGAAGTATGAAATAGCACGCATTGTTTTTAACTCAGAAATTAAAGTCTTTTTCTCTGCACCTTCTGGCATTGTTTGTCTTAAAATAGAAATAGCTTGATTGCTTGTTCCAATAACTTTAGACGACCAGTCGTAAAGACTTCCAATTATACCATTATCAGCATTCCAATCGTGGAAATGCATGGCAATGTAGTTTCTGTTATCAAACCAGTTTCCTCCTCTTGAAGGCAAAATAGCTTCATCTGTAGAAAGTGACTGCGCCCACCACCAAGCAAATGAGAACTCACCACGGAACGCAGCATAAACTGGTCCTGTTGTCTGAATATATTGTGTTGAGTTTTGAGGAAATACTTCAGGCGTCAACTGAGTTGTAATAGGCACTTCAAGATCGTCGCAAGACCATACTAAACCAGCCAAAAGCACTGGAAGCCCTAAATATTTTAATATCTTTTTCATAATGTTTAGCATTTAATTTTTAGAAGATCACATTTACCCCGAACATATACGTTCTGGTTTTTGGATAGAAATTATTAGAATCTACACCTGGAGCTGTTCCTCCTTGTTCAACCTCTGGATCAATTCCTGAGTACTTAGTAATCACAAATACGTTGTTTACTGTTTGGTATAGACGTACATTGCTTATGTATCTTCCTATTTTACCAAAGTTGTAACCTAAAGTCATGTTGTCTAATCTTAAATAACTACCGTCTTCAATAAAACGATCTGAATATTTGTAAGAGTTAAGGTCGTTTGGTGACTCATTTCCTGCGTCAACTAAAATATTATTGGTCATTGCGGTACTCGGTCTAAATAAATCGGCACGGGTTGCATTGAAAATTTTGTTACCAAAAACTCCTCTAAAGAAAACACTTAAATCAAATTTCTTGTATTGAAAGTTATTTCCCCATCCTAATAAAAGTTTTGGCTGTGCATTTCCTGTGTAGTGATAATCTACTCCGTTTAAAGGTGTAGTTGTCAAATCACCGTTTTTATCATAATACTGTGAAACCCCATCAGCATTTTTTCCTGCGTATTTTAATGTAAAGAATTGCCCAAGAGGTTTTCCTTCTTTAAAGATTTGTAAAGTACTTCCTGTTTGTCCGCCTCCATCTGGCTGCACACGACGAATAGAATCTCCACCAACAAAGAATGGACTAGTTAATTTTACAATCTCATTTTTGTTATGCGATAAGTTTAAGTTTGTAGACCAAGTAAAATCTGCTGTTTTTACCGGCGTTGTGCTTAAACTAAGTTCAATACCTTTGTTAGACATTGTTCCTCCGTTTGCTACAATAGATCCTACTGGTACTAAAACCGGATTCACATTGTAGTTGAAAATCATGTCTGTTGTTTTCTTGTCGTACACATCGATAGAACCTGTTACTTTTCCTTTTAAGATTGAGAAATCAAGTCCAATGTTTGCCGTTGCTGTTTTTTCCCATTTCAAATCTGGGTTAGCAGCTTGGTTTGGTCCGTAAGCACCAATTTGTTGTCCGTTGTAATAAAAAGTACCTAAACTTCCAGAAATAAATTGTGCTGTATAAGCATTAAATCCTGAAGAGTTTCCTGTTACACCCCAGCTTCCGCGAAGTTTCAAGTCACTAAAGAAATCTTGATTCTGCATGAAACTTTCTTTGTCAATTCTCCAAGCACCCCCTACAGAAGGAAAGTAACCCCATTGATTATTTTGTCCAAACATAGATCCACCATCTCTTCTAATAGATCCTTGTAAAAGATATTTATCTTTGTAGTTATAGTTTAAACGAGCAAAATAAGCAATTAAACGTGTTTTTTGATATGCTTTACTATCTCCAAAGTTTACTACATAACCGTTTACAGAAGTATAATTACTTAAAGCAAGGTTATTGTAACCTACATTATCAACTGGAAAGTTTGTTGTTGTAGCTTGGAAACCGTCTCCTAGAGTGTTTTCCTGCCAAGAGTAACCTGCAACAGCTTTTACTTTATGAGATCCAAAAGTTTTGTCCCAAGTAAAGAAACTCTCTACAATGTTATTTGTATTTTCATATGCATTTCTTAAAGCAGAACCATTTACACCAAAATTAACCAATGTTTTTGTTTGAGGTGGATCTGGGTTGTTGTAAAAGTTAGCACTATTGTATTGTGAATAATAACTGTCATAAAATTCTCCGTGAAATGAAGTTAATTTTTGGTGCGCTATATTCAAGTTGTATGTAATTCCAAATGGAAGTTTTACTTCTGCTGTTAAATTACCAACTAAGTTGTTTGCTGTAGATTCGTCAGTTCCGTGCTCAATTAAAGCAACTGGATTAAAATATCCTGGACTTACAAAGTTTTCAAAAATAGAACCATCTGCATTTCTTACTGGAGAAACAGGAAGGTAACTTGCTGCTTGCAAAAGTACTGTATTACGCTGTGGTACATTTTGGTATTTTGTTTTTGAATTGGTAACATTTAAACCAAATTTCACTTTATCATCAAAAGCATATTGCTCTACAGATAAACGTGCAATGATACGAGAGAAATCACTTTTTTGCATAACACCTTCTCTGTTTAAAGATGTAATACTTGCTGTATAGTTTCCGTGATCTCCACCTCCACTCATAGATAAGTTATGACTGCTTGACTGCGCACGACCTGGTCTTAAAATTGCTTTTTGCCAGTTAGTGTTTGCACCTTTATCATTTTCTGGAGTAAAGTTCAAATTGTTTTTTACTGTGAAAGCTCTCAATTGATCTGCATTCATCATGTCTAGATTGTTTGAAACTTCTTCCCAGCCAACATAACCATTGTATGCAATTTGAGATCTGCCTTTACTTCCTTTTTTAGTAGTTACCATGATTACTCCATTTGCAGCACGGTTACCGTAGATAGCCGTTGCAGCAGCATCTTTCAAGACATCAATAGTTGCGATATCGTCTGGTGAAATTATCGAAATATCAACTCCAGGAACACCATCAATTACGTAAAATGGTCCTTGAGAACTATTTAAAGTAGAAACTCCACGTAAAACTACAGAAGCCGTTTTTGTTGGGTCACCACTAGACGAGATGTTCAAACCAGAAACTTTACCTTGTAAAAGTTGTCCAACATCACTGATTGCTCCTTTATTTAACTCTTCTGCTTTAATAGAAGTTACAGAAGTTGTCAAGTTTTTACGAGATCCTTTTCCGTATCCTACTACAACAACTTGTTCAAGATTATTTGTAGTCGATTGTAATTTGATTGAATAATTAGATTTTGTTCCATCTAATTTTAAAGTCTGATCCTCAAATCCAAGGAATGAAATTACTAATACTGCATTTTTGTTTGATACCGAAAATCTAAATTTTCCGTCGAAATCTGTCGTTACAGTATTTGTTGTACCCTTTTCGAGTATGTTCGCGGCTGGCAGAGGAATACCTTTGTCGTCTAAAACTATACCAGTCACATCTGTTTTTTGTGCCCAGGTATTAATTGAGAAGCCAAAGAAGAAGGCTAATAATAAAAGTTTAAGTTTTTCCATTGTGAAATTGGTTAATTGGTTAATTAGTGTTGACGAAATTAGTGCTAAAGAAATGTTAACAAATGGACAAGTTATTCATAAACATGGATAATTCATATAAAACCAATGATATCAAGGCTTAGCGAAGTTATTTTTCTCAATTTATATAGTCAAAAACTTACTAATAAATCGATTTCGTGAGTTAATCATTTCATATTTTTACTGCTGTTTAGGTTTATAATAGAGATTAGTAGTTGTTTTTTAATTTATATACGCATTAATCGAAATTAAGTATTGGATTAATTATTCTCTGTCCATTTTATTTCCCAATTTTTAATTAATTCTACTTCTTTAGTTTCATCAAATGAAGTATTATTAACGGCTGCTTTCTTGTACGCTTGTAAAAACATTTTCCATCTTGGCCAATAAAATCCTTTGTACATTCCGCGCCATGATCTCGAAGCATAATCATTCAAATGACCTTCTCCGCCCCAAAGCGTAATTAATGTTTTGGCATTTTTTGCATACAATTTAGAAACCTCAGGAGAGCTTCCATAATCTGAAGCCGATTTTACCCATTGATCTAAACTGTTTAACGGCTGGCCTGACATTACATTATCAATATCCAAAGCTTGTTTCTCAATCTTTTTAAAGAGCTGATCCCCTTTTGAGATATCTTTATTCTTGTAGGCTTTTATACATTCAATCAACTCTTCATCGATAGTAAGCGAATAATAATGTCTTGTAACATCAATCAAATCGTATTGAATAAGATTGTTTTTGCCATACTTTTTAGCTTCTTTACTTAAAACATCCAAAGCTTCTTTCAGCTTTTTCTTATCGCCGGGATTTCCTTTAAATTCTGTAATCGTAGCAGTTGGACGCTTGAATAACAAATATGCTCCAGCCTTATCATTCCACCAGCGAGTTTCCCAGTATTTTACATTATAAACCGATTCCAGCAACAATTGCCAAGCTTGAAAAACAGATTTTGAAGTAGTCTGCCCGTATCTTGCATTCAAATATTTTGTCAGCCAATCGTTTACAGGCTGTTCTCCTTTAGTCCACGGAAGATCATAGATATATTCGTAAACAATCGAATTGTTATTTAAACCTTCTGGCATTGCTCCGTAACCCACAACATTTCCTTTGTGCGGATTTTTCAACAAACTATTCAATTCGTCTTTATAAAAATTCAAATCTCCGTAAACAGGATTCGATCCTCCATAATTATGTACATAACCGTATGTCCATTGTTTGCCATAAAAAGCTTCTTGATTATCCCACACTTTATATCTATCGTTGGCATAATCCTGAACCATAACTTTATCATTTGGAACTTTACTTAAAAAGGCGCTTGTTGCTTCTTTTGTCCAGAATTCTTTATTATCTCCAAAAAGCCATCCCTGCATAACCCAAGTTGCACCTGGAGCAGCTTCATTGATGGTTTCATAAACAGCACTTCCGTAATTAGAAAGTTCTTCGTATTTATTTTGTTCTGTAACTGGAGGTTCGATTTCGTTAAAAGAATCTGCAAGATAGAAATCAGCCTTTCCGTATTTTTTAGTGTAAATTTCAATAAAACGTTTTCCGATTTTTTTAAATAAAGGATCTTTAGAATCTAAAAGAAAAGTACTAGCAAAACCTCCGCCTGACCAAGATTTCAATTCGGTAATTTTAGCTTCCGGATGTTTTTCGGCGAAAGCCTTTGGAACATAACCACTAAAAGCAGGCACAACAGGATGCATGTCTAACGCTCGCATTCTTTCTAATATTTTATTTTGAAGCGCTGCTTTTTTAATAAACCATTCTTGCGGCAATGGTCCTTCCAAACTATTAATATTTCCCATACGCTGCCAAGGCAAGTAAGCAGGTCCCGCAAAATGTTCCTCTAATTGTTTGTTTGACAAATCATATTCTTTCCACAATTCTCGCCATACTTCTTCCTGACCTTCCATAGCAGTTGGAAGATTTATTCCGTGAAGCGCCATCCAGTCAATTTCTTGTTCCCAGCGCTTCCAGTCCCACCACGGTGTAGTGTAACCAAAAGTACACGCGTTTAAATATTCTCTGTATTGAAAAGGTGTATCTCCTTTTTTAGCATATTTCGGCCATGTTTTCGGGAGATTAATTCTATTTCCTTCCCAGCTAATAAAAACGGCTCCAATGTCTCTTAAAAAATTATAAGCTGCGTAACAAATTGCGGTATTATTTGATGCTTTTATTTTTACAAGATTGTTTTCTGTTTCAATTTCAAACCAATCTGCATTGGTATTCTTTTTGTCTTCAACAATACTCAATTGAAATTCGCTGGCACGATTTCCAACCAATCTTTCGATTACTCCAAAAGCACTTTTTGTCTTTTCCTGATTTTGGCAGAATCCTGTAGCCGAACCTGCGAACAAAAGCAAAAGAACCATTGTAGCCTTTTTTAAGGAATCGCTTCTTTTAATTTTAAAATTTTCACTTTTCATATAACATCGATATTTATTAAACTGTCTTACTTTATTTTGGGTAGAAAAAACAAGGGAGATTAACTAGTTAAATTAATCTCCCACTCAAATAAAAACTAACAAAAATTTTACTAATTATTAACAACCTTAATTGTGTAGATTTCAGAACGACTAAATCGTTTTCTGAATTAAAAATAAAATTATAGTTATTACCTTTTTTTAAGATGGACTAATCATTCAAAAACATAGACATATTCTTTTGATGCCTATTTCTATGGCACTACAAAGTATTTTTAATTAAAAAATTGAAGTAAAAGGTAAGATAAACTGCAAATAATATACAGCGCCCTTATAAAATAGGCTGTAAATTAAATTGAATCACTTGCTGTAAAATTGTGTTTAACGAAAAATCAGCATTTAGATTTTATAAGGTCTGAGGAATTACAGGATTCAAAAAATGAATAGGCTCTTTTCTCGGCATACGAATAAGTCGAATTACGAAGTGGAAAAGCGCAGTGTCCTCCATACTTTGGAGTTTCGAGATAAACAAAAGCACTGTCTTTGGCTATAGCTCGAGGATAACATCTTTCGCCTAAAAAAGGATCGTCCAGCGAATTAATGATTAAAACGGGAGTAGTAATATTTTGAAGAGAAAACTCGGGAGAAACACGCTGATAATAATCGTCACGGCTGGCAAAACCATGAAGTGGTGCTGTAAAATACTGATCAACTTCATCAAAGGATGTAATTTTATCAATTTGATCTCGATTTATAAAATCAGGAAATTGTGCTGCTTTGTGTTTCAGTTTTCTTTTAATGTCTATTGTAAAATTTTTCAAGTAGACCCTGTTAAATCCTTGTTTAAGGACTTCTGCACTTGTTGCAATATGAGTGGGAACCGAAATAGAGACGGCAGCTTTTATACGCTTATCGATTTTTGTCCATCCCAAATAATTCAAAAGCTGTACACCGCCCATAGAATATCCGATAAGATAAACTTCCTCAAATCCTTTTTTCAAAACAAACTGCACAACTTCGTCAAGATCATCAACTGCCCCATGATGATAAAGTCTCGGCAGTCGATTCATTTCGCCACCACAAGTACGATTGTTCCATGCAAAAACTGAAAAATCCTGCTCTTGAAAATAAACTGCGCAGCTATTATTATACGTTCTGCGCGAATCTCCTTCCAGACCATGACACAAAATCACTGCTTTTTTGGAGTCCTTTAGGATAAAATCGATATTGATAAAATCTCCGTCGTTTAATTCCAGTTTTTCTCTGGTATAACGAGGCGCGTCAAATTTTTTAATCAACGCCGCATAAA
>NZ_CAMLIX010000006.1 GCF_946479975.1 uncultured Flavobacterium sp. | reverse complement strand
TAATTTATTTTCATTGTGGGTGTGGAACTTTGACAAAGTTTGCTATGGACTTTTTTGCCACGAATTTCACTAATTTTCACAAATTTAAATTATTTTTTACCACAAATTCCGCAAATTTTCACAAATTTTATGTGAGAAATAATTTGTGCTAATTTGCGAAATTTGCGGTTTATAAATAAAAAAAGACCTTGTTTTGGCAAGGTCTTTTACTGAATCAAATTTCAATTTATTTTTTAGCACAGCAAGATTTTTTATCTTTTTTATCTGTTGCCTTTTTACAGCAAGACTCTTTTTTAGCTTTTTCTTTTGTTGCGGGTTTTGTTTCCTGAGCAGTCACGCCAATTGAAAATAGAGCAACGGTAACGATTGTGATTACTTTTGTCATAGGTTTGTGTTTTTGAAGGTTTAGATTTTTGGATAAATTTCATACATTACATCTTTTTCAAATTGTAATGAATTAGTTTTATTATTACAGCTTATGCTAAAGCTTATAAATAATAAAACAATTGAAAACTTGAATATTTTTTTTAAATTAAAGAGTTTCCAGATAGCATTATTCGTTTTTATTTCATTTTTGGAATATGAGTAAACTCCAGTTCCATCATCGTATTCTTTTGGTCTACAATTGAAGGACTCTATAAAAGCAATTAGCCCATTTATACTGCCATAGGGATATGAATAAGGATCGTATTTCAGGATTGCATTGGTACTTGATATTATTTTTAAATCAATATATTCAACTTCTAAATTTATACTTAGTAATTCAATGAGAGAATAAAAATGCCAAGTAGATTCAGATGCTTTTGCTGTTTGAAAATCTGGTTTTATATCTGACTCCAAAAAAGTAAATTTTTCAAGAGAATATTTTGGAAATAAATCTAGCCAAAAACGATCTTCTTTTAAATCCGAATTATTTTTGGAATTTTTTATTGCTTCGAAAGTACTTTTTAAATTCTCAAACTGATTTAAATCTGAAAATTCAAATTCTACATAACAATAATGATTTTCCATTCGGTGTAAACTTTTTTAGATTTACAAACTAAGATATAATTTATTTCCTTCTAAGAACGTTTTTTTCTGAATGAACTTATATCACTTATATGGTTTCAAAAAACAAATCAATAATTCAAATTAACCCCAAATCCAATTCCCATATCGCTGTCATAATGCGTCGTGATTCCGAAGTTTCGGGCAACGATATATTTCAATCCCGCCATATATTCTTTATCTGTATTCCACATTAAATTCATGCGAAGACGTCTTGCAAGCGGAATATCTTTTCGTTCAAATTGCAAACGGACATTTCCATCAGTATAAACCTCAACTTGTGCTTTTATAAGCATTGGTAAAGTATATTCAACACCGGCACTAAAAACCGAACGATTGTCTTTTGTGTTGCTTTGTCCGAAAAGATTTTGTTCCTGTTCATCCATTCCCATTTTGCGATAACGCCAGTCAAAACCGATAAAAGGCATCAACCATTGATTTTTTCCGATGTAGCGACCAATATGTGTTTCCGTTTCATATCCGTGTTTATCATTATAACCCAATCTCCATTCTGTTCCGATACTCCAGCGTGTGTTGCTGTACATTGCTTCACCATCATTTCCGTTAGACGCAAAATCATTTTCGCCCATAAAATGAAACATTCTGTCATCCATTTTGAGCATTTTATAAGCCATTTCAGGATGATGAATCAACGGATTTGGAGCCGAATTTTCATAACTAAAAATACGTCCCATTCCCGCCATCATATGATATAAAATGTGACAATGAAAAAACCAGTCGCCATCTGCATTTGCCTGAAACTCGATCGTGTCAGTTTCCATCGGCATAATGTCAATCACATTTTTTAATGGAGCATAATCTCCCTGTTCGTTCAGAATTCTAAAATCATGTCCGTGTAAATGCATTGGGTGGCGCATCATCGAACCGTTGTACAAAACAATTCGAATGTTTTCTCCTTTTTTTATTTGAATTTTATCCGTTTCAGAAACCACTTTATTGTCTAAACTCCAAACGTAGCGATTCATATTTCCAGATAAAGTAAATCGCAATTCTTTTACCGGCGCATCTTTTGGAAGATTGGTTTTGAAAGGAGATTTCAGCATTCCGTAATTTAAAGTCACAATTTCGGATGTTTCCGTAGTGTCACTTTCCATTTTCATGTCTTCCATATTATGATTCGAATGATCCATTGCTGGTTTTGCATTTTCATCTTCACCTGAAATTTCAGGATACATTACGGCGTTCATGTCCATTTTGTTTAGAGACATATTCATGCCCATGTCATTCATTTCGCCGTTCATTTTCATCATGTCGTTCATCATTTTCATACCTTCAAAATATTTTAATTTTGAAAGATGATGAATGGACTGTTTTTCGCCATTTCCTAAAAACAAAGAAGCAGATCCTGTTCTGTCTTCGGCTGTAGCCAAAAAAGCAAAAGATTTATTGTCTTCGGGAATCGTAACGACTACATCGTAAGTTTCAGAAACCGCAATAATCAAACGATCAACCTCAACAGGTTCGACATCATTTCCATCACTGGCAACAACCGTAATTTTTCCTCCGCCATACGTCAGCCAGAAATAACTGGAAGCGCCTCCGTTTGCAATTCGTAAACGGACTTTAGAGCCTGGTTTAAAATCGGAAAGCTGTTGTTCATTTTTTCCATTAAGCAGAAACTTTTCATAATAAACATCGCTGACGTCCATCGCATTCATTCGTTTCCATTCATTGGTTACTTTTGTCGCAAAATGTCCTTGTTTGATGGCTTCGGCATAACTTTGCGTTGTACCTTTTTTAATCGCAAACCAGTCGTTGGCATTGTGCAGCATTCGCTGAATATTCTCAGGTTTCAAGTCCGACCATTCGCTTAAAATGACTGGAATCGTAGGCAAATCGTCAATTCCTTTTCTGATGGTAGAATCGTCTTTTTTCTTATTGATGATAAAAAGTCCATACAAACCAATTTGTTCCTGCAAACCAGAATGGCTGTGATACCAATAGGTTCCATTTTGAATTATTGGAAATGTGTATTTATGAGTTTTTCCAGGTTCAATTGGCATTTGAGTCAGATACGGAACGCCATCTTCTTTATTGGGTAGAAACAAGCCGTGCCAGTGCATCGAGGAAGTTTCTTTTTTTAAATCGTTATGCACATAAATTTCTGCAATATCGCCTTCGGTAAAAGTCAAAGTCGGCATTGGAATTTGTCCGTTAACCGAAATCGCACGTTTTTCTTTCCCAGAAAAATTTACAATTGTATCACGAACGTGCAAATCATATCGCACTACTTTTTGAGCTGTAAGCTGAAAAACGATTAAGAAAAATATAAGAAGGTATTTGATTTTCATATTAAATTATAATTTTAAATAGTTGCGTTAACTGAACACAATTTAATTTTAACACATAGAGACATAGACTTTATGTTCAAAAAAGAAGGCAAAAGAAACTAGTTTCCACACATAGCTATGTTTGTTAAAGTAAGTGAAACGCCTTTGTACACAATACAAAACTATGTTTCTATGTGTTTAAACAATTTCGCCCAAACCTACAATTTTAGATTTCGCAAACGCAAAGCATTCACGATTACCGAAACAGAACTCAAACTCATAGCAACCGCAGCCAACATCGGCGAAAGCAATATCCCAAAAAACGGATATAAAATTCCCGCCGCAATTGGAACGCCTAAAGTATTATAAATAAAAGCAAAAAATAAATTTTGTTTGATGTTTGACATTACGGCGTGACTCAAATTTTTCGCTTTTACAATTCCGTTTAAATCGCCTTTTACCAACGTGATTTTAGCACTTTCAATCGCCACATCAGTTCCAGTTCCCATTGCAATTCCGATATTCGATTGCGCCAAAGCAGGCGCATCGTTGATGCCGTCTCCAGCCATTGCAACAATTTTTCCCTGCGCTTGAAGACGTTCAATTTCTTTCAATTTATCTTCTGGAAGACAGTCGGCCTTAAAAGAACTCAAATGCAAATGATCAGCTACGGCTTTTGCGGTGTTGTGATTGTCTCCCGTCAGCATAATCACCTCAACGCCTTGATCAATTAATTCTTTAATTGCTTTTGCACTGTTTTCTTTGATGGCATCGGTAATCGCGACAAATCCTAAAACTTCGTTTTCTATAGCAATATATGAAATAGTTTTTCCAAGATTTTGCTCGGCAGTTACTTTGTTTTCTAAATCTGAAGAAACAAAAACTCCAATTTCATCCATCAATTTTTTATTTCCTAAAGCGACTTTTTTATTTTCGATAGCTCCATAAACACCTTTTCCAGCAATAGTTTGAAAACCTTCCACATCTTTTAATGAAGTATTTTTTGCTTTCGCGAAATTAACGACGGCCTGCGCCAAAGGATGTTCGCTGTGCTGATTTAAAGAAGCAATGTTTTCAAGCAGAAAATCTTCGTCATTATTAACGGCAAATATTTTTTCTACCGAAGGTTTTCCTTCTGTAATAGTTCCTGTTTTATCGGTAATTAAAACATCAATTTTATTCATGTTTTCTAAGGCTTCGGCATTTTTTATTAAAATTCCGTGCTGTGCGCCTTTTCCAACTCCAACCATAACCGACATTGGAGTTGCGAGTCCAAGAGCGCAAGGACAAGCGATAATTAAAACGGCAATCGCATTAATTAATCCGTAAACGTAAGCAGGTTCTGGACCAAATTTTGCCCAAAGAAAAAACGTCAAAATCGAAATTAGAACAACAGTCGGAACAAAATATTTAGAAACACGATCGGCTAATTTCTGAATTGGAGCGCGGGATCTGCTCGCATTATTTACCATTTCAATAATCTGCGAAAGCATCGTTTCTGAGCCTACTTTTTCGGCAATCATTACAAATGATTTGGTGCCGTTTATGGTTCCTGAAATTACTGAATCTCCAGTTTTTTTATCAACAGGAATTGGTTCTCCAGTAATCATAGATTCGTCGATACTGCTTTCGCCAGTAGTTATTTTACCGTCAACCGGAATTTTTTCTCCTGGTTTTACTCGCAATAAATTTCCTTTTTGAATATTGTGGATAGAAATTACTTTGTCAATTCCGCTTTCTACTAAAGTGGCTTCTGTTGGGGCTAATTTCAATAATTCTTTTATCGCGCCATTTGTTTGTCCGTGCGCTTTGGCCTCCAATAATTGTCCGAGTAAAACTAAAGTAATAATTACAGTCGCAGCTTCAAAATACAAATGAATTGTTCCGTGATGCGATTTGAATTCGGATGGAAAAATATCTGGAAAAAACATGCCGACAATACTAAAGAGAAAAGCAACACTTGTCCCGATTCCGATTAGCGTAAACATATTTAAATTCCAAGTCACAATGGATTTGTAAGCACGAACGAAAAATATCCAACCTGCATAAAACAAAACGGGAATTGAAAACAGAAACTGAACCCAATTCCATTTTTCAATAGACATTATATTGTAAAGCGGATTATTCGGAATCATTTCTGACATTGAAATAATAAAAATAGGAAGCGTAAACAAAATCGCAATTTTCATCTTTTTCAATAAATCAGAATAGGTTTTGTTTTCTTCGTTTTCAGAAGTCTGCATCAGAACCAAATCCATTCCGCAAATCGGGCAATCGCCTGGTTCGTTTGAAACAATTTCTGGATGCATCGGACAAGTAAATTGTGTTGCTGTTATGGCAACTTGCGGTACTAAATCCATTCCGCAAACGGGGCAGTCTCCGGGTTTGTTATACGTTTTGTCGCCTTCACAATGCATTGGGCAATAATAAACGCCGTTTGCACTATGCTGATGCACTTTAGTTTCTGTTTTATGATGCTCGTGATTCTCTTTTTTGTGACCTGAACAGCAAGATTTAGCTTCAGCATGATTTTTTGGAGAATCCATTTCAATAGTATAATTTCCTGCCGCTGCTAAAACTTCTTGAAACTTTTCTGTAGAAATATGTTTTTCCATTGTAATCGTAGCCGTTGGCGGATTCAAAGTTACTTCTGCCTGAACGCCTTCTACTTCGTTCAAAGTTTTCTCGACTTTTGTTCGGCATCCGTTACATGACATTCCTGAAATTATATATTGATGAGTCATTGTATTTTGTTTTAGGTATTACAATGCAAATTTCCGAAGTAAGTGCGAGTTCGGTTTGTACAATTTTGTGAATGATTTGTAAGATTTACAAAACGCTGTTTTTTAACCGCAAAGAGCGCAAAGGTTTTTTTTGATTCGCGTGGCTTTGTAAAAACGCAAAGTTCGCAAAGCTTTGTCTCAAAATAGCTTTGGGAATTCTATATAAAACATAGCCCAAGGTTTAAACCTTGGGTACACAAAGATTGGAACACGATGTACACAACGATTGAAATACAATGCGTACCAAGATTGAAACACGATACGTACCCAAGGTTGAAACCTTGGGCTATGTTCTGAATAATTGCGAAATGATTCTATAAAAAGTTAGCCACAGATTAAAAAGATTAGCACAGATTTTTAAAAATCCTTTTAATCCTTATAATCTGTGGCTAAAAAATTCTTTGTAATCTGTATCTATGTGTTGAGCTTTAAATATTCTCAAAGCTTTGTGAATTCTATATAAAACATAGCCCAAGGTTTCAACCTTGGGTACACAAAGATTTGGACACCATGCGTTCTTAAGATTGAAACACGATGCATACCCAAGGTTGAAACCTTGGGCTATGTTCTGAATAATTGCGAAATGATTCTATAAAAAGTTAGCCACAGATTAAAAGATTAGTACAGATTTTTTAAAATCCTTTTAATCATTATAATCTGTGGCTAAATAAATCTTTGCGAACTTTGCGTAAACCTTTGCGTTCTTTGCGTTTAAGCTAAAAACTACAAATTCTCAATCTGAATACGTTTTTTATCTTTAGATTGTTTGAACAAAGTAGGAGTAAAGCCCGTGATTTTTTTGAATTGATTACTCAAATGCGCCACGTTGCTATAGTTCAGAATATCTGCAATTTCGCTTAACGAAAGCTCATTATAAATCAATAACTCTTTTACTTTTTCAATTTTCTGACTGATGAAATACTTTTCAATGGTCGTGTTTTCAATTTCCGAAAATAGATTGCTCAGCGAATTATAATCTTGATTTAAGTTTTCAGCCAAATAATCAGACAAGTTGATTTTGAGATCATTATTTTTATGATGAACCAAATCTACAATCAGGTTTTTTATTCTTTCAACTGTTTTTGTTTTTTTATCATCAATCAGATCAAAACCTAAAGCTTGAAGATTTTCTAGTAAGACTTCTTTTTGCTTTTCGCTGATTTCTTTTTCAGTTTCAACTTCACCCAATTCAACAGAAATAGTAGGAAGTCCGAGTTTTTCAAACTCAGACTCCACAGCCATTTTGCATCGCGCGCACACCATATTTTTGATGTAGAGCTTCATATTATTTGATCGTTTCAACCACGTTTCCGCACGTCAGCATCGAAGAACCGTAATACGGATTCTTAACTGCTTTTTCTTTGCTTAACCAGTCAGCGTCTGCCATTGGGCAATATTGTTTGTAGATTGGCTGTTCTGGACTTGAAACTTTTATTAAATCGTAAGTGCTTTTAGACAAAGATTTAAAAGTGTCACGTTGTTTTTTAAGATCTGTAGTGCCAGAAATACTTTTAGCATCGGCAGTTAATTTTTTAACCACTTTCATCCAAACCGTATGTTCGTTGCTTTTTAATTTATCCATTTTTACAGCCGTTATTGCTGTCAGTAAATCTTTGGCTTTCGCCGAAGTCAATTTGCTGTCACTTTTTATAAGTGCATCTTTTACGGTAAAATAAGCATCATAAACAGATTGAAGCTGATTTGCATCTGCAATTTCGTTTATTTCTAATTTTATTGTATTTGCCTGAATGTTATTTGCACTAAATAAAACTGTTAGTACTGTCGCCAAAGCTATGATTGATTTTTTCATTGTATATTATATTTGGTAAAGGATTTCAATTTTCCTTTAGAAATTAATTAAAAATTTAGTTTCAAAAAGACCCAATATGGGCTGTCACAAATGCAGGAATTATATTTTTGGCTTTAGCCAAATAGAAGTAAATCCAGAAGAAATGGTAGAATTACTATAAGATGAAATAGTGTTTTTTAAAGAAAAATTGAAAACATCTTTTTGTAAATCAATTTCATTTGAAGTCAAAATAACAAATTGTAACGCTGAGGTACTGCATCCAGAATGACGGCATTTTCCATCACAATTGTGTTTTTCTTGTTTAGAAGATTTCTTTTCACAGCATTTTTTAGAACAGCTGTTTTCTTCTTTTGAAGTAATTTCTTTATGATGTCCCATGTTGCATGCGTAAGTATAGCTCGGATTCAAAAAGAAACTAAGCGTTATAAAAAGCATTATTATGTGGATTTTCTTTTTCAAAGAAATTGTTTTTGAGATACAAATTTAGTTAAAATTGTTCGAGTAAATCACTTTTTAAGATTTCGATAACTACAGTTTCTTAAATCGGTTGGTTTCATGTTTTTACGTTTTTTAAAATAATTCGATAAATGACTTTCATCGGTAAAACCAAACTCGTACGCAATTTGTTTAATCGGTAACTGATTGTTGTGAAATCTCTTTTCGATTAATGTCGTTCTCAAATTATGAATGTATTCCCGATAGCTGATGCTGAAAGTTCTCTTGAAATAGGCGCTGAAATACGTTTGCGCAATATTGAAATGTGCTGCAATCACTTTTACCTGAACCAATTTTGGCTGGTAAATATTCTGATGAATGTAATTGGCAATTTGTTCGTTATCCAACTGCGTCGACTGCATCTGCAGATTCATACAGCGAATAGTTTCTTTTATCAAACCAAAAATCGAAAGAATCTGATAGAAAACAATTGGCGAAGAAGTTACATCAATATATTTATCGTAGGTAACTATATTTTCAACTGTGTTTTTTAAAATCGTTTTGCAAGGTTCGTCAAACTTCAAAACTGTTTCTTTTAAGATTTTATCTCTCATAAAACTTTCTGGAGTATTCACTAGAAATTCATCACAAGTCAGATTCTGTTTGGAGTTGAAATAATTATCAGTGAATTTGATAAAAATAAATCGCGTACTTTTCTTTATATCAAAATAATGTTCGTCATCTGGCGAAATCACAAATAGATCTCCAGCTTTATAAGGCAAAAGATTATTGTTCAAATGATGAATACCGCTTCCTTTCTTTATATAGATGATTTCATAATAAGTATGAGTATGAGGAGGAAGATGAAATTTCTCTTCTTCAAATTCATCCAAAACAAGCGTCTTAAACTGATTTAATTTCGGCATAGCTTAATTGTACAATTTTATGTCACAAATTTACAATTTATTTTTGGTGCAATAGTGTTAATTTTGCCTTGTAGAAATCTATTCCTTTCTACATACAATTAAAATGAAAAAAAGTCTTATCGCCCTCGCACTTGGAGGGTTAACTATTGGAATTACAGAATTTGTAATGATGGGATTACTCCCAGACATTGCTTCAGATATGAAAGTTTCGATTCCGGTTGCGGGATATCTAATATCATCATACGCACTTGGAGTTGTTATTGGCGCACCGTTATTAGTAATCGCAGGTAGAAATTATGCGCCAAAGAAAATGCTTTTAATTTTGGCTTTGATGTTGGCGGTTTTTAATGCATTGTCAATTATTGCTCCTGATTATAATATTTTATTTGCATCTCGATTTTTATCTGGGTTGCCACACGGAGCATTCTTTGGAGTGGGAGCGGTAGTCGCAAGCCGTTTGGCAGATAAAGGAAAAGAAGCGCAAGCAATTTCAACCATGTTTGCCGGATTAACGATTGCAAATTTAATTGGCGTACCGATAGGTACTTATATAGGTCATCATTTTATCTGGCGTTATACCTTTGTGTTAATAGCTATTGTTGGCTTTCTGACCTTGTTGGCGATTTATTTGTGGATGCCGAATCTTGATAAAGGCGAAAGCGTGAATATGAAAACACAGCTTCAATTTTTTAAGAGAACTGAGGCTTGGTTAATTATCGGAATCACTGCAATTGGTTTTGGAGGTCTTTTTGCTTGGATTAGTTATATCGCACCGCTTTTAATTAATGTGTCTAAGTTTTCTCCAGAAGATGTTTCTTCTATCTTAATTTTAGCAGGATTAGGAATGGTTGTAGGTAATTTTGTTGGAGGAAAACTAGCAGATCGCTTTTCGCCGGCTCCAACAACATTGGCGTTATTAATGGTAATGTCTGTAGATTTGATTCTGGTTTACTTTTTCTCTTTCAATCAATATGTATCCTTGTTTCTGACTTTCTTAACAGGGGCTATTTCTTTCTCTGTTATTGCACCAATCCAAATGCTGATGATCCGCACGGCAAAAGGAGCAGAGATGATTGCTTCGGCATCGCTTCAAGGAAGTTTTAATATTGGGAATGCTTTAGGAGCTTTTTTAGGCGGATTGCCTTTGGCGGCGGGATTTAGTTATTCTTCTCCAAATCTTATCGGAGTTGGAATGTCTATTATCGGAATGATCATTACAGTCATATTGATGAGGTTGCATCAAAAACAAATACAACTGCAGCGTATGTAAATATCAGAATACATTTTTTAAAGCCCTTAAACTTTTGTTTAGGGGCTTTTTTGTGACTTTATATAGCCCTTAATTATCATTCTACAGCTTAAATAGATCCCTGTGTGCGAAAATTCATTTTAAAAATCAGGCTTTTTTTACCCTGGAATTTACTTTTTTTAGGATGAATTTAACTTTTTAAGTGTAAAAAACACACCTAATAATATCATAATTAATATTCATGTAATCGATTGTTTTTTTTGGGATAATCGAATCAAATGAACGATTAGTAATAATATATTTAATATTTAATATTCATTAAAATTATATATCTCACATAAAAAAGAGATTAAATTTTTGATATGTAATTTTTTTTATGACTTTTTTATGAAAAATTATTATTCGTTTAAAAAAAATATCTATGTTTGTGTAATCGATTACAACTACTTTTTATTTGTTCGAAATCGATTAAGTAATGATAATTCAGTAAGCTTAAAATTTAGTTTATTCTGTTAAAAATTAAAAAGAATTAGTAATGAAAAAACAATACCTCAACAATTAGAGTAATGAATTTGAAGTAACCACAAAAAACCACTTAAACCAGAACTTAAACTTTAATAACTTAAACAATCAACCATGAACTTTAAAGAATTATTAAACAAAGGAGCAGATCATTGCTTTAAACTTGTTTTCTTATTGTGCTTATTGATCGGAAGTCAAGTACACGCGCAGTCCACAACTATAGAGGGAATTGTGAAAGATGCTGCTGGACTTTCTCTGCCAGGCGTAAATGTCTTGGAAAAGGGAACGAAAAATGGTACATCTACCGACTTTGACGGGCACTTTAAACTGAAATTAACAAATCCGAAAGCGGTTTTAAGTTTCTCTTTTATAGGATTTAAAAACATTGATGCTTCCACAGAAGGAAAATCTAAATTAAATGTAACGATGTCTGAAGATGCAAACAATTTAAATGAAGTTGTTGTAATTGGATATGGAACGTCTAAAAAATCTGACTTGACGGGAGCAGTATCTACTATTTCAGGAAACGATTTAAAGAAAGTGCCAGTAGCAAATGTTGCTGAAGCTTTAACAGGTCGTATTGCTGGGGTGCAGGTAACTGCATCAGAGGGTTCGCCAGATGCAGATATAAAAATTAGAGTTCGTGGAGGAGGTTCTCTTACGCAGGATGCTTCGCCATTAATTATTGTAGATGGTTTTCCAATCAATAGTATGAATGATATTTCTTCATCAGATATTGAAACAATGACAGTTTTAAAAGATGCTGCTTCAACTGCAATCTACGGATCTCGTGGTGCAAATGGAGTAATTTTGATTACAACTAAAAGTGGAAAAGATGGAAAAATCGCCGTGAACTTTAATATGTTCTACGGTATGAAAACGATGGCTAAAGACATTGATGTTTTGTCACCTGAAGATTATACAAAATGGCAGTATGAATACGCTTTACTTTCACAAACTGGAACAAAAGTGGCATCTAATCCAACTTCTTATACAAAGTATTTTGGAAATTGGCAGGATCAGGATATGTACAAAGGTTTAAAAGGCAATGATTGGCAAAAACAAATTTTTGGACGTACAGGAGAGGTTCAAAGTCGTGATTTAGGAATTAGAGGCGGTACAGATAAACTTAATTACAACTTTAATTACGCGCATTACGATGAAAAGGCAATTATGTTAGGTTCTAACTACAAAAGAAATAACCTTGCATTGGCATTAAAAAGTAAATTGAGCGATAAAATTGATGTTGGTTTTACTGTACGTTATTCTGATACTGAAATTGACGGTGGAGGGGTAAACGAACAAAATGAAAAATCTGCATCAGATTCACGTATGCGTACTATTGTTGGATATGCTCCAATTCCAGTATCAGGTTTGACTTCTGATGATGTTTCTGGAGACGGAACAGATGTATTGATCAATCCTTTAAGATCTGTATTTGATAATAATCGTCAGCAGTTCCGTAAGAACTTTAATATTTTAGGAAGTTTTGGATGGGAAATTGTAGATAATTTAAAGCTGAAGGTAGATTTAGGTCTTGATAATTTTAATGGTTTAGATTATCGTTATTATGGAAGAAGTACTTATTATGTAGCAAATGCTCCTGCAAGTACTTTACAAGGAAAACCTGCAATGATTATTGGAGATGGTAAAGAAAAACGTTTTAGAAATGCGAATACGTTGAATTACGATTTCAAAAAAATAATGGGTGAAAATCACCATTTGACAGCTCTTCTTGGGCAAGAAAGTATCAATTACAGCGTGAATAATGTAACTTCTACGATTCATGGATATCCTTCTTTCTTCGATTTTGATCAAGCAAAAACATTAACTTCACAAGGTACACCACAAGCTGTAGATAATTATTACAGCCCAGATGATAGATTATTATCATTTTTTGGACGTGCTAATTATGACTATAAAAATCGTTACATTTTATCAGCTACATTCCGTGCCGATGGATCAAGTAAATTTTTACAAGAAAATCGTTGGGGGTATTTCCCAGCTTTTGCAGCAGGATGGAAAATTTCAGAAGAGAGTTTCTTAAAAGATAAAAATTGGATTGATCTTTTAAAAGTAAGAGCTAGTTATGGTGAGGCAGGAAATAATAATATACCTGTAGGACAGCAGACTCAAATTTTTCAATCTATTCCATCAACTTGGATCAATGGCGTTACTAGTGTTTGGGCAATTCCTAAAACAATGCCAAATCCTGATTTGAAATGGGAGACTACAGTAACTCAGAATGTTGGTTTGGATTTTGGATTTTTCAAAAATCGTTTAAGTGGTAATTTTGATGTTTACAAAAATGTTACTAGTGATTTATTGATTAATTTTCCAGTTCCAGGATCTGGATATGAGTATCAATACCGTAACATGGGAGAAACTCAAAATACAGGTTTCGAGGCTACTGTAAATGTAGTGGCAATCGAAAAAGCAAAATACGGATTGAACTTTTCATTCAATATGGGAATGAACACAAATCGTATTAACTCATTGGGAAGTATGAATAATTTTGGACAAGCTACAAACTGGGCTTCTTCACAAATTGGCGATGATTATTTAATATCAGTTGGTTCTTCATTAGGTACTATGTACGGTTATAAAAATGATGGAAGATATGAAGTTTCTGATTTTGATTATGTTGGAGGGAAATATGTTTTAAAAGCTGGTGTCGTTGCTACTGCTACAACTTTAGTAGGAGACAATACTACGCTTAAGCCTGGAGACATGAAATTAAAAGATGTTACTGGAGATGGTAAAGTAGATATAAACGATAAAACAGTTATTGGTAATGTTAATCCTAAAAGTACTGGAGGTTTTGTAATCAATGGTAATGCTTACGGATTTGATTTAATGGCAGCTTTTAATTGGAGCATTGGTAACGAGGTTTATAATGCCGATAAAATTGAGTTCTCGACAGCTACTGCTTCAGGAGAATATAAAAATTTGAATTCTGTAATGGCTGATGGAAAAAGATGGACAAATCTAGATCCTGCCTCTGGTCAATTAGTGACAGATCCAACTGCTTTGGCTGCGCTTAATGCGAATACAACGATGTGGTCTCCTTATATGAGAACTGCAATATTTACAGATTGGGCAGTAGAAGATGCCTCTTTTTTAAGATTAAATACCTTGACATTAGGGTATACAGCACCTGAAATGTTTACATCTAAACTTGGAGTATCTAAATTGAGATTTTATTTGACGGCAAGCAATGTTTTTGTTTGGACTAACTATTCGGGTTCTGATCCGGAAGTATCAACTAAAAGAAAAAACCCGCTTACTCCAGGAGTTGATTCAAGTCCTTATCCAAGAAGCAGACAAATGGTTTTTGGGATGAATCTTAATTTCTAATTTTAAATTATCACACAATGAAACATAAAATAATAATAGCAGGATTGATAATTTCAAGTTTATTTAGTTCTTGCCAGCAATTTGAAGATGACTATTTAGATACAGAAGCACCATCAACATTAAAGCCCGAGCTGATTTTTTCTGATGCTGAACTTGCAAAGGGAGCTGTTGATGGAATAAAAGTACCTTTTGCTGAGACAAACTCTTATAGAGGAAGATTTTTACCATATTATGGATTAAATACAGATGTAGAATGGTATAATAGTTCGCAAACGGCTGGAGATAAGTCAGATTTGTGTGTTTACAATGCAAGTTCTACGAATACAGAGATGAACAATGTTACTAATGCATATGCAATGATGTATCTGGGTATTGAGCGAGCTAATATTTGTATTGATGGTATCCGTAAGTATGGAAATCCTAAACCAGATACTGCAATGGGGCAATTGTTAGGAGAAGCACTAGCGCTAAGAGCTATTTACTATGCTGATTTAATTAAAGCATGGGGAGATGTTCCCGCACGTTTTGAGCCTATTACTACCGCAACTTTATATTTACCTAAATCAAATAGAGATATTATCTACAAACAGTTAATTGCAGATTTAGGAGAAGCATCAACGTTAGTTGCATGGCCTAATGCAACTTCTTACACAAGTACTGTAGAGCACGTAAATAAAGCTTTTGTAAAAGCGTTTAGAGCACGTTTAGCATTGGCAGCGAGTGGTTATCAGCGATATCCTGACGGAGTTAGAAGAAGCAGTGATCCAGAACTTTCTGTGGCTAATATGTATGCATTGGCACTAAAAGAATCTCGTGAGGTAATTGCAAGTGGTTCTGCTCATTTAGAATCTACTTTTGAAGGATTGTGGAGAAAATACAATCAAGAGGTTACTACTGCCGGAGGAGAATCTCTTTGGGAACTTCCTTTTGCAGATGGACGTGGTAGAATGTTATTTACGTTTGCCGTAAAACACACAGCTCCTGTTGATCAATTTCAAGCCAATGGAGCTAATCGTGGAGGTGTAGCAGGTCCGTTACCATTTGTTTTCTATGATTATGATCAAACTGATACACGTAGAGATGTTACTTGTGTACCGTACAAATATGGTGCGGCGGGTGCTAATAATATAGCAAAGCAAGAGTTAGGTACTTTGGATACGTGGTATTTTGGTAAATACCGTTACGAATGGATGAAGCGTTATGTAACTTCGACTAATGATGACGGAGTTAATAAAATGTATATGCGTTATGCTGAGGTACTTCTTATTGCAGCTGAAACAGCAAATGAACTTGAAGGACCTGGAGCAGCAATGCCTTACCTAAAAGAAATTCGTAGAAGATCATTTTCTGCGACAGATCAAGCTCTTAAAGTTGAAAATTATGTAAATGTTTTAACTAGTAAAGAATTAATGTTTAATGCTCTTGTTGAGGAGAATAAATATGAATTTACTGGAGAAATGGAGCGTAAGCAAAATTTAATTCGTTGGAATTTATTAAAAGTAAAATTAGACGAGGCAAAACAAAAAATGACTGATTTAGCAGCGCGTTCAGGAAGCTATTCTACTGTACCATCAACTTTATATTACAAGTATAAGTCAGACAACGTAAGTTTAGATATCTACGGCTTAAATAAAGGGGAAACAGCAAATCCAGGAGCTACATATTCTTCTATTGCGTGGACATGGACAGGAACAGCTGCAGACGCTAAGATAAACTCATTGTACAAACCAGGCGTTAATCCTGATAACAAACAATACTGGCCAATATGGCAAGTGTTTATTGATGGAAGTAATGGTCAGTTAAAAAATGATTAGGGTTATTAAATCTTAGAAATTAATAATAAATTATTACGTTATTATGATGAAAACAAAATATATATTTACAGGATTAATAGCCTTAGTATTACTTACAGCTGGAGTTTCGAGTTGTGATAGTTACAATGAAGGATTATTAGACGGCGTTGGAAATACAAGAGAATTTTCTCCACTTGGACTTACAGCAAGAGTTAGAAATTCAACTACAGTTGAATTAAGCTGGACAGCTATAGCCGATGCAAATGCAGATCATTATGTTGTAGAATTTAGTGCAGATGATCCAGATTTTAAGACTATTTTTAAAACATTAAAAGTTGAAGCAACGCAATTACCTATACAAGTACCTTTAGAAGGAGAAACTACTTATCATATTAGAGTAAAAGCGGTTAGTGCCTCAGGTCTTGAAGATTCAAAATGGTCAATTACCACAGCTACCACATTATCTGAACAGATTTTTTCTCCAATTAAATTAGACGAAATTCAGGCAACATCTGTTACTGTAAGATGGACGCCAAATAGTAATGTAACGCAGATTATAGCGCAGCCAGGTGATGTCACTCACACTATAACTGCAGAAGAAAAAACAGCTGGTGTAGCAATTGTTACGGGTTTAACTCCAGAGACAAATTACACTGCTACTTTAAAAAATGGAACTAAAACAAGAGGAACATTAGTTTTTACAAGCGGCGTTGATTTAACAAAAGGGATTGTTGTAAATCCGGGAGATGATTTAAATGCTAAAATAGCTCAGGCAACATCAGGATCAAGATTGCTACTTATGCCAGGTGTTTACCAAACTACGGGAGAAGTGATTGTAAATAAATCACTAATATTTAGAGGTGTAAGACCAGAGAATAAGTCAAAATTGAATGTAAAATTTACTCTAGTTAATAATCCTGCTAATGCTGGGGATGCTGTGAGTCTTTCTCTAGTTGATATTGATTTAAATGGAGCAGGCTTAACTGGAAGTGCTATCGGAATTTCTACAGCGCAAGCAGCACCTCTAGGAGATGTTTTAATAAGCAATTCTTATGTACATGATTTTCCTTCGCAACTTATCTACGGAAATGCTTCGGCTAGATTAAAATCATTTACTGTTGACAATAGTATCATTAAAAATGTAAATACTGTTGGAGGAGCTGATTTTATAGATTTTAGAACTACGTATGTTGGAAATATCACTTTGATAAGAAGCACATTTGATAAATGTTCTTCACGTGATTTTATACGTTTAGATGCCGCTGCTGGTTTTACTGGAGGAAGTTTAGCAAGTAACGTAGTAATTGATGCATGTACGATATATGCTCCTACGTTACCGCTTGCAAGTAGAATATTATATGTGCGTTTTGCTTCAAATGTTTTGGCAGTACGTAATACATTATTTGTCGTTGGGAACGCAGTTTATACTAATTCACTTGTAACAAGTCCTCCTGGATTTGGAAATAATAACAATTTTAATTCACCAAATTTAAAGCTGGTTGGAACTAATAATACACCTGATACAGGAGCGACAACGCTAGACCCACAATTTACAAATGCTTCGGGAGGCGATTTTACATTAGGAAACCAAACTTTAATGGATAATAAAATTGGTGATCCTCGTTGGATAAAATAAGAATTCATGGTTAATAATAGGAAAAGCGGTATACATTAAGTTGTATGCCGTTTTTTTTTAGTCGCAGTTTTTAGTGACAGTATTCGGTGACAGTATTCAGTCGCAACAACTGAAAACTGAGACCGCGACTGAAAACTGAAAACTGAAAACTAAAAAATCATTCAATAACAAAATCAAATTTTTGCAATAAACCTGCAAGTGCTGTATGTGAAACCTTTGTTCCTTTAATTTTATTTTCGGAAGGATCAAAAGCGTAATTTCTGGAAGTTCTAAAATCGGTTTTCTCCAGAATACTTTCCACGAAAGTGGCACTAGAAAGTTCGCAGTTTTTAAAAACTGCTAATGATAAATCGGTATTAGAAAAATCGGTTTCTTTTAAGGAACAATCTGTAAAATTTGTTTTCTTTAATTTTTTATAAATGAAAGTCGAATAATCCAAAATGCAATCTTCAAAATTCATCGAAAACAAGAAACTATTACAGGCGCTAAAATCAAGTCCCATAAGTTTACAACCAATAAATTTGATATTTTTTAATCCTGTATTTCGTAAAGTTGCCAAAGAAAGATTGCAGTTTTTAAAAGTGCAGTCCAAAAAGTCATTATGACTCAAGTCGCTTTTAGAAAAATTACAGTTGATGAATTCGCAGTTTACAAATTCGGTTTGAGCTAAACTTTGTTCTGAATAATCGATTGTTTCAAAAGTTCGGTTTTGGTATAATTTTGATTCCATTATAATTTAAAAAGGCGTGTAAAGTTTATTCTAATTCGATACAATCGAAAATGGTATTGTTTTGAAGCAATGCAGCAACATTCAATTCGCTGTCAACTCTTAAAATATTATCGCAGTCTTCAAGATCAAAATTCCATTGAGATTGAGGCAATAATTGATCTAGAAGTATAGAAGCCGACTCAAATTTGGATTGGCTGTCAACGGAAGTTTTAAAAACATAAATCATAATTTGCATTTTTGAACCAGCAAATTTCTGAAAAACAATAATGTATTTGTTAGGATTCTGTAATCAATAATTAGGACTTATCAATCAATTTTCTATATCGAATAGGTGAAATTCCCTCCAGTTTTTTGAAAAACCGACTAAAGTAAGATTGATCTTCGAAGCCTACTTCACTTGCAATTTCACCAACAGAAAGTGTGGTTTGAAATAGTAAATATTTAGCTTCTAATAATATGCTGTCATCAATCCATTTTACTGCAGATTTTCCTGTAACTGTCTTGACACATTTGTTTAAATGGTTTGGCGTTACATTTAATAATGAAGAATAGAAATTGACTTGATGTTGTGTTTTAATTTGATCGTGAATCAGTTCTTTGAATTTTGTGGTAATCGCTTCTGCAGCCGAAATACTTTTAGAAGTTTTTTCAGCATTTTTATTCATTTCATAAAACAAAGTAATCAGATATGACTGCACAATATTCAAATCTGCAATTGTAGTTTCTGAATATTCCTTTTTCAATCTCCCTAAAATATTGATAATTGCTCCAGTATCTTCTGAAGCCAGTTTAATTTTAGGGTTTCCAGAAATTTTTAAAAAATCAAATTCATTGAGCAGTTCCCGGCTGCCGTATCTTCTAATCAAAACATCAGGATGAAACTGACAGATATAACCGTTATGAATATTATTAACATTATCGAGCGAAAAAATCTGACCCGCCGGAATTACTATTATTTCATTATCGGTTGTTGTAAATTCTTGGTAGCCCAATTTCATGGTATGCTGACCAGAAGTAATAAAAATTAACGTATGGCAAGAATGTTTAGACGGAGGAACCGGATGTTGCATGTGCATGATTTCCTCAATTTCAAGACAGAAAAAATGATCCGAGTTTGATTTGAAAAGCAAATGAATAGGATTGTCTTCTCCAAGAAATTTTTCTCGGAAACCTTTCGCTTCGTACGTTTTTATTTTTTCAGCTGGCTTTGTTTTCATGCTTAATAATATAATCTAAAATCAAGCAATTTACACAGATTGTAATGTTTGGCATAAAGATCTTCAACTACTTCAATTAGATCATCGTTTTCCTGATAAAGGCTAAAAAAAGCTTTGTCAATTGTACTGCAACTTGCTATTTTATTATAGGTAGAACCATAACCAGAAATGGCTTTTGCTCCCGTTACATCTAGAAAATATTGTGCTTCTTCGTCATTCAAATCTAAAACTTTCAGATTCGCAAAATGAATAATTTTACCTTTCATTTTACCCTCAAACAATTCGGCAATTTCTTCGATACTGTAATAATAATCGTGAAGACAGATATTATTTTGCTGTCCTGGCATTGCGAGATAAATGATTTCATAATCCTTGAAATTATGATCTTCATACAATAAAATGTTTAAACTTTCCTCTAAACCTTCGATCGTATCACAAGTTTTATGAATGCTCGAAATTCCTTGGTCAATGGCAAGTTCTTCCAGACATTTTACGACATGAGTCGGCATAGTATCCTCTATATCTCGAACGCCTTCCAGGCAGAAAATAAATTTTTCATTAACCATGCAGTTTTTCTTTCTGTTTTTTAGGATTGGATTTTTGTTTTAAGGGTTCTAACAAAAGTATTTTTTCTGAATTAAAATCCACCATATTAAGCCGATTTTAACGTGTTTTTTGGATTTTAATTTTTGGTTTGAGCCACGTAAATTTTAAAGCGTATTTTTGTAAACCGAAAATGAAATTACGCATGATACAAATTAACCAAACGGCATCTTTTGCCATTGAAGATATATTATTCTGTTTTGCACTTGAATCTGAAGCAGCAGCAATTTTTAAAGGAAACAACGTTTTATTTACAGGAATAGGAAAAGTAAATGCGGCTTATGAGTTGTCCAAAGCAATCGTAAAGAAAAAACCTGCTGTAATTATAAATCTTGGATCGGCGGGAAGCAGCTGTTTCCAAAAAGGCGACGTAATTTGCTGTACCAAATTTATGCAAAGAGATATGGACGTTCGCGGTTTAGGATTCGCACAATTCGAAACGCCGCTTTCTGGTTTACCTCCAGTTTTAGAATACGGTTTATTGATGGATAATCTTCAAGAAGGAATCTGCGGAACGGGCGATAATTTCGAAATGGGACATTGCTCAGATGCATACAATGTTGTTGATATGGAAGCTTACGCTTTGGCGATGATTGCCATGAAAGAAAACATTCCATTTTTAAGTCTAAAATACATTTCAGATGGAGCTGATGATAATGCCGCAGAAGATTGGACGGTTCAGGTTCATAAGGCAGCAATTGCTTATGGTAAAATCTTAGGTTTGATTGAAGAGACTGAAGCCATTTCTTAATTTCAATCTTGATTTCAATCTTGATTTCAATTGAATTTCTATTCTTTAACTATTCTTTAATTATTCTTTTTATAAAGCTCCGCTAGCGCGAGCGTCTCGCTCGTGAACGCACAGATTATCAATTAAGATCAATTTGCAAAACAGTATGATCGTTATCTCCGTAATTTCGTGCCGAACTGTATTTCCAATCAATAGGATTAGTTACAAAACCTGTTTCGATTGGATTGTTGTGAATGTAGTTTAATTTTTGTTCAAAGACTTTTAAAGACCAGATTTCAATTGGCATATTATTCTGCTGCCAAAATTGCCTAAATTTTACATTGCTGTTCTTTTTTCCAGCTCTTTCAAACATCCACAGCATCCATTCTTTTCTGCTTTCTTGCGGATTTTCTTCGATTGCTTTGAGCATTTTTTTAGAAGTAAAACCTTTAAAATCTCTTATAAGTGCAGAAGGATCGCCATTTTGAGATCTAAAAATTAAATGAATATGACTTGGCATAATGCAATAACCATAAATTTCCATTCCTTTATTTTTTCTACAGTAATCTAATGATTCAATTATATTTCCAAAATACTCCTCTCTCGTAAAAACATCTATCCAATAAACTGTTGCAAAGCTTATAAAGTAAGCACCATCTTTTTCCGCAAATTTGTATTTTCTACTCATCAATTATTTTTAAGCTAATGTAAGAAAAACTTTGTGTTCACGAGCGGGAAGTTAATGCTAGCGGTAAGAGATTGGTAATTGAAATAAGATGTCACTTTGCGGGCACGAGCGGGACGCTCGCGCTAGCACATTCGTCGTTTCGCTAGCGCGAGCGTCCCGCTCGTGCCCGTAAAGAATTTAAATGAAATCGATTCAAAAAGTACATCTACACCCCCAAAAAAGAAAAAACTCCCACCTCTTTGTTTCGCATAAAAAGTATTTTGCAACACATTCGATTAATTTTTTTCAGAGGTATTGCAATTAAATTATTCGGATTTTATAAATTTCGTTTATGCAGCACATTAGAATCTACTTTTTGAGTTTTATTTTATTTTTATCCATTCCTTTTGGCTCGAAGGCGCAGGAATCCGATTTGTATTTTGATCATATCAATTACGATACGAGTTTCTCGCAGAGTATGATTTCGAGTATTCATCAGACTCAAAAAGGATTTATTTGGATTGGCACTGCAAACGGTTTAATAAGTTATGACGGTTATGATTTCTTGCGCTATGTTTACAACAAAGACATTCTGAACAGTATTAGCAACAATCACATCAATGTAATTTTAGAAGACAATCAAAAGCAAATTTGGATCGGAACCAATAACGGTCTAAATCTTTTTAATAAAAATGAAAGAAGCTTTTTAAGAGTTGATGTCCAAAAAATAAAAGGCGGTCGAAACTATATTTCATCGATCATTCAGGACGATCAAAACCAAATTTGGATTGGAACTTTTGGCGGAATTAAAAAACTAAACAAACAGAAATATTTGCTGGAAGAAATCTCCAATGACCATAATTCTCCCTTTAGAAAAAGCAGGGTTTTGTCTTTGTTTTATGATAAAAAGTACGGTGTTTTGGTCGGAACTTCTAAAGGTTTGGAATGTTTTGATCCAAAAAATGGTTCCAAAAAAGCCCTACCAAAAGCTTTAACGGAAAACGAATCTTTATTGAAATCCAAAATATGGAAAGTTATAAAAGAAAAAAACGGCGATTTATGGTTTGCAACCGAAGCAAACGGCGTTTTTCATTTCGAAGTTTCTAAAAATTTGGTAATGAATTTTCTGCTGAATACAAGTAACCGAAAAAGTTTATCCTCCAATTGGGTCAACGATATTGTGACGGTTGATGCGAATACGATTTGGTTTGCAACCAAAAACGGTTTGTGCGTTTACAAAAAAGATCGAAATGAATTTAGCAAATATGGACACAATCCGCTGCAGAGTTACAGTCTTTCTGATGATGATGTAAAATGTTTTTTGAAAGACCGTCATAACGATATTTGGATCGGGACGAATGGAGGCGGAGTCAATTTTTTCCAAAAAACAAATACCAATTTTACCAATATTAGAGAAGTGGTAAAACCTAATTTCGGACTAAATAATGCTACTGTAAATGGAGTTTCAAGAGAAAATGACGGTTCGGTTTGGGTAGGGACAAATGGCGGAGGTTTGAATTTTCTTGATTTTAAAAATAATAGAAGCGCTTCATATTTTATTGAAGGTTATGATTTTGATAAAAGTGTCAATATGATAACGGCTTTGGTCAATCAAAATGAGCAGTATTTATTTTGTGGAACTTTCAACGGATTATTCAAGTTCAATAAAAGCAGTAAATCGTTTCAATTTATTTCGCTTTCGCGGAAGGATTCCAAAGAACGCGAACGTCCGATTACATCTTTATTAATGGATAATGGCGACTTGTGGGTTGGAACAAACGGAAACGGTTTAAAGAAAGTAATGCACGACGGAACAGTTGAAATTTACATGGCAGACGGATCTTCGAATTCGCTCAGCGATAATTTTATTACAGACATCGTAAACCGCAAAGACGGACTTTGGATTGCTACGCAATATGGTTTAAATTATTTCGATAAAAAACTAAAAAAGGTTACAAAAGTTTTCAAAGCTGGACCAAAAAGTGGTTTGTCAAATAATAGTTTAACGGTCATGTTTACCGATTCTAAAAATCGTTTTTGGGTCGGAGCTGAAAGTGGTGGCGTGAATATTTTTGATGAAAAGAAAGAACGTTTCTTCGAAATCAACCGTTCGATGGGTTTTACAGATGAAACAATCAAAAGTATTTCAGAAGATTCTCAAGGCAATATCTGGATTTCAGATAATAATCTGCTTTATAAAATCAGAACCAAAAATGTAAAATCGGTTTTAAATAGTAAAGATTTTGAAATCACTTCTTTTTCTTCAAAAGACGGTTTAAAAGTGAAGCAATTCTCTAATAATTGCAGTGCAAAACTCAATGCAAATGAACTTATTTTTGGATGCTCAAACGGATTAATTGTTTTCAATCCTTCAAAATTGATTAAATCAGAAGACAAATCGCCAATTGTTTTAACGAAACTAATCGTGAACAATGAAGAAATCAGACCTGGAAACAAAGAAGTTGCTTTAGAAAAACGCATCAGCGAAACGACAGAAATCACTTTAAAACACGATCAGGGTTATATTGGTTTGGAATTTAGTGCGATGAATTTTATTTCGCCAGAAAAAAATGAATACGCGTACAAACTGGAAAGTTCGTTCAATAAAGATGAATGGCACGTAATTGGGTCGCAGCATTATATCAATCTGACCAATTTAAATTCGGGAACCTATACGCTGAAAATCAAAACTTCGAATGGAGGAGGAGAATGGAATCCCACGATTAAAACCCTAAAAATTATCATGCTGCCGCCGTGGTGGCAAACTTGGTGGGCTTATTTGTTTTATGTGGCTTTATTGGCAGGTGCTTCGGTTTTATTGTTCCGTTTTTTTAGAAATCGAGAATTATTAAAACAGGCTTATTATTTGGAACAAGTCGAAAAAGAAAGACAGGAAGAATTGTATAAAATGAAACTGGATTTCTTTACCAATGTTTCGCATGAAATCAGAACGCCGTTGACTTTAATCAGCGGTCCGGTTGAAGAACTTTTGAGCAGTGCAGAAAAGAATTCGAATCTTGAACATAAATTAAAAACAATCAAAAGCAATTCTGATCGATTGTTGAAATTGGTCAACGAATTAATGGATTTCAGAAAAGCCGAAAAAGGAAGCATGAAAATCTATTGCGAACAGCAGGATATTGTTTCGTTCTGTTTTGATATTTATGAATCGTTTCGTGGTATTGCGGTGGAGAAAAAAATCGATTATAAATTTGTATTGAATATTAATACGGCATTGATTTATTTCGATAAAAATCAGATGGAAAAAGTGATTTACAATCTGCTTTCGAATGCTTTTAAATTTACAAGTAAAGGCGGTAAAATTACTTTGGCAGTAGAACAAAAAGAAGATTTAGATGTTATTGAAATAAAAGTTAAAGACAACGGAATAGGAATTCCGGACAACAGAAAAAAGAAAATTTTCAAGAACTTTTTTCAATTAGACGATCGCGGAAGTGCCAATTTAGGAAGCGGAATCGGTTTAGCTTTGAGCAAAAGTATCGTAGAACTGCATCACGGAGAAATCAAAGTACAAACAGAAGAAGATCCGAACTTTAATACCATTTTTACCATCAAATTAAAGAAAGGAAAAGAACATTTTAAAAAATCTCAAATTGTAGAAAATGTAATTTCTATTAATGAAAATGCGAATCCGATTTCTGATGTGAAAACCGAAATTGACATTTACGAACCAGAATATTTAGAAGACGAAAGTGGCAAAAAAACGATTTTGGTTATTGATGATAATGAAGAAGTTTTGTCTTTTGTTTTTGATGTACTTCATCATGATTATCGTGTTTTAAAATTTACCGATGGTTTGAAAGCGTTAGAATATATGGATACTGAAATTCCGGATTTGATTGTCAGTGATGTCATGATGCCCGAAATGGACGGTTTTGAATTGTGTAAAATTTTAAAAACAAGTCTGAACACCAATCATATTCCAGTTATTTTATTGACGGCAAAGTCATCCACTTTAAATAGAATTGAAGGTCTTTCGACAGGTGCCGATGCTTATATTTCTAAACCTTTTAGTATTGAAGAATTAAAACTGACAATAGGGAATCTATTATCAGCCAAAGAAATCATGCGCCAGAAATACGGCGAAGGTTTTATCGCTGCCGTTGAAGAAAACGTAAATACACCAGAAGGAATCTTTCTAAAAAAACTTACTCAAATTATCGAAAACAATCTCGATAATACCGATTTTGATGTAAACGATCTAGTCAATGAAATCGGAATGAGTCGAACTGTTCTTTATAAAAAAGTCCAAACATTGACCAATCATTCTGTTGCAGGTTTCATCAAAAATATGCGATTGAAAAAAGCGGCAAGTCTTTTAGCCAACACCAGTTATTCGGTTTCTGAAGTAACGTATATGGTTGGTTTTAATGATCGAAAACACTTTAGTAAAGAATTTAAAAAGTTCTATAATCTTTCTCCTAGTGATTATAAAAGTTCTCAGGTGAAATAATCGTTGAGTTTTTTTAAACGCAAAGCACGCTAAGTTTTACGCAAAGTCCGCAAAGTTATTTTAATAAAACTTTGCGGACTTTGCGTTTTCTTTCCTTGCGGACTTTGCGGTTAAAATAGAAGTTTGCTTAACAAATTAACTGTCTCGTCAAAATTTAAGTTTTTTATTACGAATCCTGTTTTTTAAGGCTTTAAATAATGTAAAATCCTCAAAGAAAGACATTCACACCCCTAAAAACGAATAACACCCTCCCATGCAGACATCAATATTTAAGCACTTTTGCAATGTAATCACACGATTTATTAATTAACTAACCAAACCAATTTACAATGAAAAACAACAAACCCGAAAAGATGCTTTTTCTTGGTGGAAATTATCTAAAACTAGTTTTGATGCTTTTGATGTGCATATTGTCCACGAATATGCAGGCGCAGGAAAGTACCGTAACCGGAAAAGTAGTAGATAATAAAGGACTCCCTTTGCCAGGTGTAAATGTCCACGTTAAGGGAACCACAAAAGGAACCCAAACCGATTTTGACGGTAACTTCAGCATCAGTACTGCTCCAAAAAGTACATTAGTCTTCTCTTTTATCGGAATGGATGAAACTGCTGTTGATGTCGATAATAAGAAAAACCTAAAAGTGGTTTTAAAAGAAAGTTCGCAAGCTTTGGACGAAATCATAGTTGTAGGTTACGGCACCAAAAAGAAAAGTGACGTAATCAGTTCGGTGGCTTCGGTTAAACCGGGCGATTTGACAAAAGTAGCAACTTCAGATGTGGGGGAAATGCTGAGAGGAAAAGCTGCCGGAGTTCAAGTAAGTTTAGCCGATGGCGGACCAGGAAGTTCTTCTTCAATTCAAATTAGAGGAAAAAAATCGATTAACGGAAGTAACGAACCCATCGTAATTGCAGACGGAATCGTAATTGGAAGTATTAATGATGTTAATGCAAATGATATTGCTTCGCTAGAAATTTTAAAAGATGCCGCTGCACAATCTATTTACGGAGCAAGAGCTTCAAATGGTGTGATATTAATTACCACAAAAAGAGGAAAAACCGGAAAAGCAAAAATCTCTTATAACGGTTTTTCAGGAGTTCAAACGGTAAACAGAAACTTTGATGTTTACAGCGGAGAAGAATTTGCACAGCTAAAAAGAGAAGCCTACAGAACAAGTAATGGCGGTGTTTATAGACCAGATAATCAGGTTTTCACTCCGTTGGAATTAGAATCTGTTCAAACAGGAAAATATATTGATTGGGAAAAATTGGTTTTAAGAACCGGTGTCACCAATAACCACAGTTTGAGCATTTCTTCAGGAACAGATAAAACAAGTATTTTTTCAAGTATCAACTACATCAATACTACGGGAGTTGTTCCAAATTCAGATTATGAAAAAGTGGCAATGAGAGTAAATGTGGATCAAAGAGTTACAGACTGGCTGAAAATCGGAATGAATGTTTCGCTCCAGTTTTCTGAATCCAATCGTCCGAATGTGGGAAATATTTTAAACAATGCGATTAATACTTCTCCGTTAGGACAAGTTTATAATCCAGATGGTTCGTTCCGTTATTTGCCTGGAGGAATTCAAGAAACTCCAAATCCGCTGATTGATGTTTACGAAACGACTACAAATGAGCTGAACCGTAATGATATCATGAATGTTTTTATGGATATTAATCTGGCAAAAGGTTTTACTTATAAATTAAATACCAGCCGAAGATCATGGAATTACAAAGCAATGTCTTTCAATACTTCCAAATCACTTTCGGGAATTGCCAATTCAGGGCAAGGAAGCGGTTATATCGAATATAAAGATAATGTCGAATATCAATTGAGTAATATTTTGCATTACAACCTGAATGTAGCCGAAAAAAATCATTTTAACCTAACTGGAGTTTATGAAATTACCTCATCAGAATACAATGATTTTAGAAACTCAGCAAGCAGAATTCCGAGTGATATTTTAGGCATTTATGGTTTAGAAAGTGCTTTCTTAAATACGCCATTAATTGGAGGAAATGAAAGATCGCTAATTTCTTTCGCAGGAAAATTAGAATATGATTTTGATAACAAATATTATTTCACCGTTTCTGGAAGAGCCGATGGATCTTCCGTTTTTGGTGCCAATAATAAATGGGGATTTTTCCCGGCTGTAAACGCGGCATGGAATGTTTCTAATGAAGATTTTATGAAAGAACACGTTCCTGTTTTAAGCAATTTAAAATTAAGAGCGAGTTATGGTAAAGTGGGGAATCAGCCTCAAAATCCGTATCAAAGTATGGCGACAGCTACGCAGAGGGATTATATTATTAATGGCGTGAAAGTTTCGGGCTATGTTCCAGGAAATCAATTATCAAATCCAGATTTAAGATGGGAAACCTCAACACAATTAAACCTTGCAGCCGATTTTGGTTTATTCAAAAACAGATTAAACGGTACTGTTGAGGTGTATAACACAGATACTTCAGATTTATTGATTTATGAAACTTTGAATGCCAATACAGGTTACACAACAAAACTTTCGAATATTGGAAAAGTAAACAATAAAGGTTTAGAAGTTTCTTTGAATGGAGATTTGATAAAAAAGAAAGATTTCAGATTGAATTTAGGCGCCACTTTCACTAAAAATAAAAACAGCATTGTAAGCATTTACGGAAAAGATGCAGACGGAGACGGAAGAGAAGATGATGCTGTTGGAAACCTGTGGTTTATAGGAAAACCAATTGATGTTTATTACCGCTATAAAGCAGTTGGAATTTATCAAGAAGGAGAAAATATTCCGCTGGTTACAGGAACAACCTTATATCCTGGAGATATCAAATTATACGATGCAGATCCATCAAACGGAGCAAATCCAAATCCAGATCAGGATAGAATTATTACATCAAAAATGCCAGATTGGTTCGGAACGTTTTCTGTGGCTTTAGAATACAAACAATTCGATTTCTCTGCAGATATCTATACCGTTCAGGGCATTACAAGAGATAATCCATTTTTATACGATTATGTTCGTGGAGGATCTTTAAGAGGAGTTAAAAACGGAATCAAACAAGATTATTGGACCCCAGAAAATCCTGGAGGAAACTGGCCAAGGCCAAGAGATGGAAACGATCCGCCGTATATCAATACTTTGGGTTTACAAGATGCTTCATATGTTCGTTTACAAAACGTTTCTGTTGGATTTAAATTCCCAGAAAGGACTCTCAAACCATTAGGATTAAGCAATATGAGATTGTATGTAACGGGCAGTAATTTAATTACCATTACAGATTATCAATCTTACAGCCCAGAGAAAGAAATATACGATTATCCAGAACCTGTTACTTGTGTAATTGGCTTACAAGTTGGTTTTTAATTCAATAAAAAAAATAACAAGATCATGAAAAATATAAATTTTCTATTTGTTTTGATTTTCGGACTTTTTCTTGGACTTACTTCGTGCGAAGAATTTCTGGAAGAAACCGTAAAAGATCAGGTTTCTGTAGATTATATCTACAATTCTCCAGCTGGTTTAGAAGTTGGAGTAAATGCACTTTACAACCAAATGCGTTATTACAATTTGCCATCTGGAGATAACAGTGATTTGTGGGCCAACGTGTTTTTTATGGTAGCAACAGATTTAGGATTGCACAGAACTTGGAACACGCCTTACGGAACAGGTCATAATCCGCAGTCTTTTACAGGTTCAAAATGGATTCAGGGCTATAAAATTATCGACAGATGTTCGGCAATTATTACTTCAGCAAGATCAATTCAAATGGATGATGCTGCAAAAAGAAGATTGGTAGCGCAGGCACGTGTCATTAGAGGCGAATTGTATTTGGATTTAAAACAAATGTATGGCGGAATTTTAATTGACACCATTCCAACAACGCCGCAAAACATTAACGATCCAGTAGAATACAAAGTAGCAAGCGATGCCGATGTGTACAAATTAATTGACGGTGATTTAGATTACGCTATTGCGAATCTTCCTTTCAAAGTAGATCCAGGCAGATACGGTCAAGGCGTTGCAAGACACATTCGCGGAAAAAGTGCTTTATGGCAGCAAGACTGGGCAGGTGCAGCAGCACAATTTGATGCCATTATCAATGATGGAACGCATGGCTTAGTAGCGCTTGCAGATGTTTGGGGACAAAACGGAAATCATAAAGAATCTCTTTTTACCTATCAAAAAGACTTTTTATTAGGACCTGATGACAATTTAGCCGGAGGCGGCGGTTCTTGGCTGAGCAGTGTTTTTACACAAAGAACATACGAATTGAATACAAGCGAATTGGTTCAGGATGTGGCTTACGGCGGTCAGGCTTTAGGTTGGTTTTATCCAAATAATTATTTGAAATCACTTTACGATCAAACAAACGATTTAAGATTCAAAACCTATTATTACTCAGATAATTATCAAGATTATAAAATCAATGTTCCGGGAAATCCAAGATTTGGACAACCCATTACGAATCCGGCAATTGCAGCGCCAAACGGAAATTACAGAGCTTGGCACTGGAGTTTAAAAAAATATCATGATACAGAAAAATTGCCAATGACTTCAAACAGTTACAAAGATTATATGTATTACAGATTGGCAGAAACGTATTTATTGGCTTCTGAAGCCCATCATAATTTAGGTAATGATGGAAAAGCTCTGGCTTATTTGAATAAAGTAAGAAGAAGAGGTTACACAGGAAATCCTGAAAGTGCTGTGACAACTTACGATTTGACAGCTTGGACTTTAAATAATTATCTAGACGAATCTGCAAGAGAATTAGCTTTTGAAAACAACAGATGGTTTTTGTTGAAAAGGTTAGGACTGTTGGTAGAAAGACAGAATTTGTATTTCCGTTCAAGTCCGTCTGGAACTCTTTCTGGCGAAGTACAATTAAAAATGACTCCAGTAATGGTAAACATGCCAATTCCACAATCTCAGATTGATTTGATGGGAAAACCGGCTGGATTTAATGTTGGTTATTAAAGTTTGATTTACACATAGAAACGCAGCATTATTTTTCTTAAAAAGAGATTTAAGAGAAACACAATTCTCAAACATAGCGAAACGTAAACCAGCTTTGTCAAAGTTTTAAACTTTGACAAAGCTTAAAAACACATAGAACTATGTTTTTTCATGAGAGTGAAACGCCTTCTAAGCGCAAACAAAATCTATGTTTCCATGTGTAAAAAAAATCAGCTTAATCTGCCAGATCTGCGTGAGAATAATTTTTCCCGCAGATTTAGCAGATCGGCAGATAAAAATATATCAAAAGAGTTAAGGTTAAAGTTAGTAATAACCCATTCGGAAGTTGGAATAATCCTGATCTGACTTCCGAATTTTAAAACGAAAAACGATGATAAAACAATATATTTTAGGCGCAATAACTGCTTTATTGTTTGCTTCATGCAGCAACGATGAAAAAGTAGTTTTTATAAATGCTGATGAAAGCGATACTGGAAATCCAAATCCAATTACGCAGACTTTAAAAGAAAAAGCAAAATTTAAAATTGGCGCTGCTGTAAAAATGAAAGATTTACAAAATGAAGCCAATTATAAAAATGCCGTTTTAAAACATTACAATCAGATTACAGCCGAATTCGAAATGAAAATGGCGAGTATCTGGACTTCTTCAACAGCATACAATTATACCGCAGCCGACTATTTGGTAGGTTTTGCACAAGACAATAAAATGGAAGTTCACGGACATACCTTGGTTTGGTACGATTCATTTCCAGAATGGTTTAAAAATGCTAAATACGATTCTATTGCCTTCGAATCTAAAGTGAAAGTTTACATTACAGATGTTGTAGGACGTTACAAAGGAAAAGTAAAAAGCTGGGATGTTGTCAACGAAGTTTTTGCCGATGGCGGCGCAATGAGAAACGAAACCGTTATCAATTCACTTTTTAAAGATCCAATTGGTTTTTACGGAAGATGTTTTCGTTATGCAAAAGCAGCAGATCCAGATGCGAAATTATTTTACAATGATTACAGCGTTGTTTTGGATGCAGGAAAAAGAGCTTCGATCAAAAAAATGGTTACAAGATTCAAAGCCAACGGAGTTCCTATTGATGGTTTAGGAGATCAGTTTCACTATGCAACAGATACCAACAGACAAACCATGAAAACGGGTTTTACCGACATGGCTTCTACAGGATTGCTAATTCACATTTCAGAATTGGATATTAAAGTCAATACAGGAAAATCAGATTCGTATGTTTTTAATGAAACTGAAAATCAAAAACAAGCCGAAACCTACAAATACATTGTATCGATGTATGAAGAATTGCCTCAAACTCAAAAATTCGCAATCTCAACTTGGGGTGTGACAGACAAATACACTTGGCTGACCAGTTTCTGGCATTTCAAAGAATATCCATTACTTCTAGATGCTGATTATAATAAAAAACCAGCTTATCAAGGCTTTTTAGATGGATTGAAATAGACTAGGAGAGGAAAGAAGCAAGAAGTAAGATTTTTGAGAAGGTCTTTCTTCTTTGCTCTTGTCTCTTTTTTCTCTATCAAAAAAAAATTAACCAAAAAACCGAAATCATGATCATAAAATTAAATCATACAGCAAAATTCAAATATTTGTTTTTCGCTCTTTTTGCCCTTTTGTTTTCCTGTGAAGATGATGTGCGCGAAGTATATCTTTATAAAAAAGGAACAATTGAAGCCACTTCAACAAGTACAACTATCAAAGGAGGAGAAACAGTAACCTATACAGATTCTTCAACAAAAGTGCGTGCTATAAAATGGACTTTTCAAGGCGGATCTCCAGGAGTTTCTATCGAGCCAATTGTGGAAGTAAAATACACCAAAGCGGGAAAATTTACCACAACTCTTGAAATAACCCATACGGATAATACAGTCGAAAAGAAAACTTTTACCGTTGAGGTTGAAGCACCGCCAACGCCGCCAATTGTTGTGCCGGCAGATGCTCTTAAAATTTATTCTGAAAATCCTGATTTTACTAAAACAGCTCCTGTTTTAAACTGGGTTTCAAGCAATCAATTTGTAATGAAAGAAGTAGCGGCAGAAGGATATGAAAATGCATATAGAAATTTTACTCTTCCAGCGACACCGCCTGCAGCAGAAGCAAAATGGGCAATGGCAATTCTGCAGTTTGTAAACTTCACAGACATTTCATCCTATACATATCTTAATCTGGCAGTAAGAACAACGAGTACAGGAAAAATCAGATTCAGAATGAAAGATGCTTCGAATTCCGGTTATGTAGAATTTGATGCCACAAGCAATCTATACGGATTAAAAAGAGATGGAGCTTGGAACATGGTTAAAATTCCAATTGCAGATTATAAAAAGCAAAATGCTGCATTAGACTTAACTAAAATCAAAGATATTTTGGTGTTAAGAAGTGTTGATCCAGAAGATGTAAGAGCTTTAAACAATTACACTTTTGATATTGATCATATCTATTTGTCTAAATAATTTTTTAAACACATAGATAAACATTACCAGCTTTGTCAAAGTTTAAAACTTTGACAAAGCTTACCACAACGAGTAAGTAACTGCTATGTGAATTAATGCAAGTGAAACGCCTTTATCAATAAAAAGAAAAACTATGTTTCTATGTGTTTAAACCCAACATCAAGATTTCCTCAAAACAATTAAAAACGAATTTAATGAAACATTCCATTTATGTATTGTTCTGTTTTATAAGCCTGATTTCATTACACGCTCAGAATAAAATTACGTACCAAAAAGTCGAAGCCAGACAAAATGCATTAGATCCAAAATGGGTGGCTTATGATGCTAAAACAATTGACAAACTTCCTGGGTTTAAAACCAAAAAACAAGAACCAATTTCAACTTTTGGCGGCTTTAAAGTTTGGCAGAAAGAAGCAACAGGATTTTTTAGAACCGAAAAAATAGACAATAGATGGTGGATTATTGATCCAGAAGGTTATCCGTTTATTTATAAAGGAATTGCGGTTTTCAATGCTGGACGTTCTGTTAATCAGCAGAAAGCGTTTGATAAAAAATTCGGGAGCAAAGAAAATTGGGTCAAACAAGAATCAAAATTACTTCGTGACAACGGATTCAATGGCGTAGGAGCGTGGTCGAATGTTGATTTGGTTCGAAATGCAGAAAATCCGCTGGTTTATACCGTGATTATTTCGCCAATGGGAAGGTATCATTCAGATCATATTAAAAAATATGGCGGAAAATACAAAGAAGCCAGCTGGCAGAACTACCGTTTTGATCTGGTTATGGTTTTTGATAAAGAATTTGACGCTTATGTTCAAAAAGCAGTTGAAGAAGTTTCTCAATACAAAAATGATAAGTATTTGATGGGTTATTTTACTGATAATGAGCTTCCTTGGTTTAATGACGCATTAGATAAACATTTAACTTTATTAGCCAAAGATGAGCAGGGATATATCGCTGCAAAAGCTTGGTTAGATAAACGAAAAGGATTTAATGCATCATTAGCTGATGTTACTCAAGAAGATAGAATGGCTTTTACAGCATTTTATTTTGAAACTTACATGAAAAAAGTAACCGAAGCGCTTAGAAAAGCAGATCCCAATCACCTGTATTTAGGATGCCGTTTCAATCAGGATAAGGAACAGGAATTGACCAATCCTGAGATTTTTAAAGTGGCAGGAAAGTATATGGATATTATTTCCATAAATCATTACAGAAAATGGGAGCCCAATCAGGAACTGATGAACAATTGGGGAGAATGGTCGGGAAAACCATTTTTAATTACAGAATGGTACACCAAAGGAGAAGATTCTGGTTTGCCAAATAATACAGGAGCAGGCTGGCTGGTTCGCACGCAAAAAGAACGCGGACTTTTCTATCAGAATTTCACTTTGGATTTGCTTAAAAACAAAAACAGCGTCGGTTGGCATTGGTTCAAATATATGGATAATGATCCGCTGGATTTAAGTACCGATTATTCGAACAGAGATTCAAACAAAGGAATCGTAAACAGCAATTTCGAACCGTATTTGCCTTTGTTAAAAGAGATGAAAGTGATTAACGATAACGCTTATGAGCTAACTCGTTATTTTGATAAAAAGAATTAAAAATTAGGAATTAAAAATTAAAAATCGGCTTGCGTAAATAGAACGCTGATGACACAGATTTGCATTCGTAAAAGCGCGGAAAAAAACAGATTTTATTTTATTGAAAAATCCGTTTTTATCCGCGTCTTCGTGATAATGAATCCGTTTAATCCGCGTCCAAATGTAGTTGCTACATTAAATCATATAATTAAAAATAAAAACAATATGAAAAAAATTGTAATGCTGTGTTTTACTTTCCTTTTGATGGGAAAAGCAACGGCACAGGAAGTTCCTTTGGTATCAAATATTTCTGCTCGAAACAATATTACTTTAAACGGAAAATGGAGTTATATCGTAGATCCGTTAGAAAATGGCTATTACGATTATCGTTTAATGCCTTTTAAAAACAACGGATTTTTCGAAAATAAAAAATGGAATAACACAGATTTAACCGAATATAATTTCGCGACTTCTGCAACAATGGACATTCCGTCTGATTGGAATTCGAAAGATGAAAGATTGTTTTTTTACGAAGGAACAGTTTGGTTTCAAAAAGACTTTAATTATAAAAAAGATGCTAAAAGCAAAGGAATTTTATATTTCGGAGCAGTTAATTATGATGCGAAAGTGTACGTAAACGGAAAGATGGCTGGAACTCACGTTGGCGGTTACACGCCTTTCAATTTTGACGTAACCGATTTATTAGTTGACGGAAATAATTTCGTAGTTGTAAAAGTCGATAACAAACGTCACAAAGATAATGTACCAACGGTAAACATGGATTGGTGGAATTACGGCGGTATCACAAGAGATGTGACTTTAGCACAAGTTCCGAATACATATATCGAAGATTATCTGGTTCAATTGGATAAAAAAGAAAAAGGAAAAATTTCAGGCTGGATAAAGCTAAATAGTGAAAGCGGCAATCAATCTGTTTCTGTTTCAATTCCCGAATTGAAAATCAAAAAGAATATTACGACAGACGCAAAAGGAATGGCGTATTTTGAAATAAAAGCCAATCCAGTTTTATGGACACCTGAAAAACCTAAATTATATGACGTAATTATTAGCAAGGCAGATGAAAATATTGCCGATAAAATTGGTTTTAGAACTATTGAAACAAAAGGGAAAGAGATTTTATTAAACGGGAAAAAAGTCTTTTTACGCGGAATCAGTATTCATGAAGAAGCACCTTTTAGATCGGGTAGAGCTTGGTCGGAAGATGATGCGATTACATTGCTGAACTGGGCAAAAGAATTAGGTTGTAATTATGTCCGTCTGGCGCATTATCCGCACAACGAAAAAATGGTTAGGGAAGCCGAAAAAATGGGAATTATGATTTGGTCTGAAGTACCGGTTTATTGGACCATTTCGTGGACAAATCCTGATACGTACGCAAACGCAGAACGCCAATTGCATGATATGATTTACAGAGATAAAAACCGTTGCGGTATCGTGATTTGGTCTATTGCAAACGAAACGCCACATAGCGATGAGAGAGATGTTTTTTTAAGCAAACTGGCGAAATACGCACGCACGCAAGACAATTCTCGTTTAATTAGTATGGCGATGGAAGTGACCAAAAGTCCGAACAATGTTAATACACTTCACGACAATATGAACGAATATGTTGACATTGTAAGTTTTAACCAATATCTAGGCTGGTACAGAGGAACAAATGAATCTTGTAAGGACATGCAATGGGTTATTCCGTACAACAAACCAGTTATTATCAGTGAATTTGGAGGCGAAGCTTTACAAGGACTTCATGGCGATAAAAAAGAACGTTGGAACGAAGAATATCAGGAAGAATTGTACATTCAAAACACACAAATGTTCAACAGAATTGAAGGTTTAGCCGGAGTTTCTCCGTGGATTTTAGTCGACTTTAGATCTCCAAGAAGACAATTGCCAAACATTCAAGATTTCTTCAACCGCAAAGGTTTAATTTCGGATCAGGGAATTAAAAAGAAAGCTTTTTATGTGATGAAAGATTGGTACGCTAAGAAAGAAGCAGAATATAAATAAGTTAGTAGTTTAAATAGAGTGAAGAACCTTCAGAATCAAATTTTGATTTTGAAGGTTTTTTATTTGTTTTCAATATGAATTTGACTAATAATATCTTTAATTGTTTTTAAAGCTTCTGTTGCAGTCTGACGAATAATGATTTTGTTCTTTTTATCTTTAATTAAAGCGGTAAATTGATTGTCTTCTGTATTGATATCAACGATAGTTCCTCCGTATTTTAAGGTATTTTCGGTAATTGCAATTGGAAGATTTGTTGCCCCAGAAGTACCTATAATGAATAATATTCCTGAGTTTTTAGCAATCTTTAATGTGCTGAATTTTTTATGAGTTTGTTCGTTATAATACTCATCAAACCATAAAATATTGGGTCTCATCCAGCTGCCACATTCTTTACATTTTAGAAGTTCAATATCTCTTTCGGTCAAATCTTCATCAATATCTTTTCCCTTTATTTCTTCAGGCAAATTAATTATTTCTTTACAGCCATTGGAACATTTAATTTCTCTGTTGTTTCCATGGATTTCAAAGATTCTTTCTGTACCACTTCGCCGGTGTAAATTATCAATGTTTTGAGTTATTAAATGAAAGCGGTCTTTCAGAATGTTTTCAATTTCAACCAATTCATAATGACTTCTGTTAGGTTTGGCGTTCTCAAACATTTTTTTTCTAAACAAAGAATATTGCCAGACTTCTTTTGGATTTTCCATAAAATATTTAAAAGTTCCAAATTCTTCTGGTTTATGGAATTGAGTTCCTTTTACCCAAATACCGTCAGAACCTCGGTAAGTGGGAATGCCACTTTCGGAAGAAATTCCTGCACCTGTCAAAAATGTAAAAAGATTTCTCCTGTTTTTAGTAGATACTTGTTTTATTATTTCTTCTAATTGTTTCATGAATAATTTGTAAAAATTATTTTATAAAAATACTAATTTGGATTTTATTGGCTATACTATTGGTAAAATATAAAACTTGTTTAATTTTAGTAAAAAAAGTCAGATTATGAATTTTAATTTACAACCCGTTTTAGAAAATGATCTTTGCATTTTATCTCCTTTAGAAGAAAATGATTTCGATGCTTTATATGAAGCTGCTTCAGATCCTAAAATTTGGGAACAGCATCCAAACAAAGACCGATGGAAAAAAGAAGTTTTCCAAAACTTTTTTGAAGGTGCTATTAAAAGTAAAGGCGCTTTTAAAATTATCAGTAAACACACGGGAGAAGTTGTAGGAAGCACAAGATTTTACGATTTCAATGCCGAGGAGGAAAGTATTTTTATTGGATATACTTTTTATGCAGTTTACTGCTGGGGAAAAGGGTTTAATCAAAGTGTAAAAAAAACGATGCTGGATTATGTTTTTCAATATGTTTCAAAAGTGAAATTCCATATTGGTGCAGAAAACATTAGATCACAAATTGCGATTTCAAGATTAGGAGCAAACAAAATTGCCGAAGAAGAAGTGGCTTATTTTGGAGAAAAACCAAAATTGAATTTTGTCTATCAAATCGATAAATAAAATTAGAGCAATCTTCATTTTAATTCAATTAGGAACTTTCTTATTTCAAAGCAAAAACTATTTTCCTCAAAAAATTGTGTTAAGACTATAATTCTTACATTAGCCGATTCAAAATTTAGCTATGGAGAATTTTATTCTATTGTCATTAATTGCCTGTGTTATTGTTTTATTTAATAATTTTTCTAAACTAAAAAAGGAAAATGAATCTTTAGATTCTCTTTATAAAAAGAGTAAAGAAGACTTTAGTTTTTTGAAAAAAGAAATTGAAGAAATCAAAAAACAAATCACAAAACCTGATTTTGTACCCGAAAAATTGACTTCGAAAGTGGATGAGGTTGATATAATTTCAGAACAAATTCCAGAAGTTGTTGCTCCTGTTATTTCAGAAGAAATTCCTGTGATTGATTCTATTTCTGTGATTGAAGAAAACAAAGCAGCAGAAGAATTAGAAGAGAAACCAATATTCGCAACTGATTCGTCAACAATTCCGGTGCATTATATTGATGAGAATGTTGAAGAAAAAGAAACTCCAGAATTAATTGAAAATTTATCGACAGAAACATTCGAAGATGTTCTAGCTAATGAAGAACCAAAAGAACTGGAAGAAGAAGTTTATCAAGAAAGTGCTTTTTCTATCTTAATAAAAAAACTCGAACATCAATTTGCAGAAAACTGGACCGGAATTTTAGGAACGGCCATAATGGTTTTAGGAATTGGTTATTTGAGTATTTATACCGCATTGAAGGTTTCGCCAATGTTCCGTATTTTAATTCTTTGGATTTATGCAGGAATTTTAGGAGGCTCCTATTATTTTCTTCAGAAAAAAGAAAAATGGTTTAAAACTGGACTTTGGCTTCGCAGTGCGGGTGCAAGTTTGTTTTTGTTTGGTTGTTTTGGTGCATCGCAAATTCCGGCGCTTACCTTTATAACCAATATTCCAATTGCTTATTCACTTATCGGACTAGGAATTTCAATCAATTTATATGTTGGCTATATTATAAAACAACAAACTTTTTTATCGCTTCATACGATTTTAAGTATTTTGATTTTATGTGTAATTCCAGAAAAGCTACTAATAACATTTCTATTGGCGTCGCTAACTGCAACGGCTGGAATTATTTTATCGTACAAAGAAAAGTGGGAATATCATTTATTGATCGTCATTTCTGGTTTTATAATATTTGATATTTGGTTTACCCAAGGAGCAAGTACTTTAAGCGCATCTCAAAATATTTTTGCAATTCTTGGTATTGTTTTGGTCTCGGTTAGTTGCATGTACATGCAATACAGAAGCATGTATGCCAATACGCATTTTGATAAAATTGCTTTTATAACTCATTTAACCAACTGGATTCTATTTGCTTTGGGTTTAATTTTACATTCAACAGGAAGCAGAGTCAAAATTTTCGTTTTGTTAACCGCTGGTATACTCTGTTTGTTTGCCGCGCTTTTTGCCAGAAAGAGAAAGATTTTTTGGCTGTATCATCTAGACGGAATGGTTTCGTTTATTCTTTTTGCGTTGACTATAATTATGCTCAACGATTGGAAAGTAGGTTTAGATGTTATCGCATGTGGCCTTTACTTTTTAATTATTACTTGTCTCTTTATTGTTTACAAAAGCAGAGAAGTATTGCTGCACAAAATATTTTTAGCGCTAAATCATATTTTCTGCTTAGTAGCTTTTGTGTTTTTTATAGCACATCTCAATGTCTTGCTGCAGCTATTTAATATTACAAACATTTTTGCGACGTTGCTTGTTATGATGTTGGGAACTTTACTGGTTCCTGTATGCTGTGCTGCAAAAAAAGAATTTTTAGAAGTAGATCCTTTTCTTATAAAGAAAGATTTGAGTTTAAATGGCGTTTTCTCTATACTCTTTTCATTGTTGTTTTTTATCAGCTGGTATAATACAATCGAATTTTCATTTTATTACCCGCTGTTATTTATTGCTTTGTTGTGGTGTGTTTTACGATTCAAATTCAAAACCAATACATTTGATTTGGGAAGATTTATTTTTCTGCTGATTACCATTTTTATGGGAATATTTTTAATCCTTACAGAACCAAAATCCAACTTAGATCTTGTTTTCGTTTTAGGTGTGGCTGCGGTAATAACATTGAACTGGTTTGTCAAACTATTTTATAAAGATGAATCGATTGTTAAAACCATCGGAATAATTGGTGTAAATGCTTTGCTGCTTTCTCTTGTTTACAAATATTTGATTCCATATTCAATCATTCAAATTTTTGGATTGTTTGCCGTTGCGCTTTTAAATCATGAGTTTTTATGGATTCAGTTTAAACGAAAAACACTTGCTGTCGAAAATCAGGTTTTGCTGTATGTTTTTTGTCTGGCTATTTCGGTTTTTGGAAGCGTTTTATTTTTATATGATACCCGTTTTCTAAGTAATACCGAAATTGGCTTAATCGCGCTGGGACTTTCGTTAATTGAAACTTATCTTTTATTTGCAGATAAAATACGAAACAAATCGAATGAACTTATTTCAGGTTGGAAAAATCTAATCGTTATAAATTCAGAGCTTATTCTCTTTAATGCTTTGGTTTTTGGATTTACGTGTATTGAGATCGATTATATTCCTGTTTATTTAGGAAGTTTAGCCTTGATTACTTTTTGGGTTTTCCAAAAAATCGAAAAAATCAACCGCTACAATATCTATTCTTTTGTATTATTAATGGCGACAGTGCTTTTGAGTATTTATTTGGCTATTTATGATGATAATTCAAATAATAAAATTATTCTTTACAGCATTCAGACTTTAAGTGTATTCTTGTCAGTTGGCTATTCTTATTTACAAATAAAAAGTCCGAGAGAAGAAGGTAAAATGTTTATTTCGGTTTTACCAATTATTCAAAACTTATGGATTATTGCTTTGCTATTTATTCAAGTAGAAGTAGCTTATTTAGCGCCAATATTCATGCTTTTGGCAATTCTAAATTTTGTTTTAATTAATTATAAAAAAATAAGTTTAGCACCAGAATCTGTTTTGGTTATCGCGATTTTACCTATTGCAATTTCTATTTTTTATAGTATCAAAAAGCTGAATGATTTTACAATGCTCGATTGGGGTTTACAGCTTTTAAGTATTGTTTTATTGACGGTTTTGGTTTTCCTGATCAAGAAAAAAGACTTTATAAAAGACTTAAAAATAGATTATCAGATCGTGATAAATGCGTGGCTTTCGATCATGATGTTTGAACAGTTGGAACACAAATGGCTTCCTGTATTTTGGGCTACAACAGCAATTGTAAATATTTGGCTTTATTATAAAAAAATCGGAAACAAAAAGGAAATTAGTATTGCGTACTATTTATTGGCTAATTTTCATTTGGCTTTTATAAGTTTCTATTATTTCGAGTCAAAATTTGAATATGTATATCTGATTATATTTGCTTTACTGGCACTTTATATTTTTATTATATATAAATATATCGAAGATTTCAAATTCAGAAATAGTATCATTATATATCCAGCCACTTTTAGTATTGGCTTATTTTTATACCTTTCATTTGATAAAGGAATTTTAACTTTCTTCTGGATTTTAGAATCTCTAGGATTATTAATTCTCGGAATTCTTCTTAAAGAAAAGTATTTCCGTTATGTATCGCTTTCGCTGGTTGGTGTCTGCGTCATCCGATTGATGTTTTTCGACTTGTCAAATGCCGATTTCTTAATCAGAGCTTTAGTTTTATTAGGAGTTGGAATTGTGCTTTTGATTATGAATACATTATTCAAAAAATACAAAGAACGATTTGATTAGAAATTAATCGTAGTTATAAAAAAACCGCAAATTCAAATAAATGAATTTGCGGTTTTTGCTTTTTATAATTTATCTTACTTCACTAAATAATCAACCTGATCAGCTTCGCAGAGTCTAAAATAACCTAAAGCATATTCGTTTGCATTATTTGTGTTTAAAATGTTTCCTCTAATATTTCCGGGAGGAACAGAAAACGGATTCGAGCTTGAAGCTTCCAAAATCAATTTCATATAATTGAAGAAGTTTTTAGAAACACCTCGATGCGTAATTTTTACGGTATTTCCAGCTTTCATATCTTCATCAGAAAATCTGTTGCTGATTTCATTTCCATTATAAAATTCATCATTGGTGAGTGCATATTGTGGAAAAATTAGAAATTCACTTTTGTAATCGGTTAGATAAAAATTAATCTGATCTGCTGGATCTTTGTAGTAAAATGTCAATTCAATTATATCTTCACCACCAAAATCAGGAATAAATTTTTGATCTATTTTGGTAATTGGAGTTACGGAACTTAATTTTTCTGCAGCAGTAAAACTTTTTCCTTCTGCCTCAACAAACAATTTATAATCCATATCGATTACCGGAACAAAGTTGGTGCATTTGTAAACGCCGGCTTCTGTTTCATTAAAAATAAAAACATCTCCGTTACTATTTTCAACTCGTACTTGCGCGCCAGAAACTTTTGGCGTTGTATTGTTGTAATACGGAGCCGTTTTACTGATTTTTATAGTTTGTTCTTTACCGTCGGTTCCTTTTTTCCACATAATTTCAGCATCGATTACCAATCTTGTTTCGCCTGTTTCCAGATCAAGATTGACTACATCTTCACAAGACGTAAAAGTTAGTGCCAAAAGAAGCGTTATAAATGCCAATGCTTTATTCATTGTTGTATATTTTTTTAATCTATTCATTGCATTAAAATTTAAAGTAGTAAGAAACGCCAGGTACAAGTCCGAAGATTGAAAGTCTTCTGGTTTCATTTGCTCCCGTATCATTTGTTGTAAAAGTCATCGAAGCGGCATTTCTTCTATTGTAAACATTATAAATGTTGAAAACCCAATAGCTCTGCCAGCCTTTCTTTTTGTCTGGTTTTGGAGTATAAGTCGCCGCAAGATCTAAGTGATGAAAAAGCGGTAATCTGTTTTCGTTTCTTAAAGAATAATTCGGAATATTGATCCCTCCAAATTCATAATAACCATTTGCGTACGTCACAGGCTGACCAGACTGCAAAGTGAAATTTCCATTAAATGACCATTTCGGATTCAGTTCATAACTTCCAACAATGTTCAAATTATGCATTTTATCGTATCCAGATAAATACCAGTTTCCATTTGCAATTCCTGGCTCTTCAGGCGTTCTTCCAACAGTTTTTTGTTCAGCTCTGGATAAAGTATAAGAAACCCATCCCGTTAAATTTCCTGTGTTTTTTCTAAACAATAATTCTAAGCCATATGATCTTGCTTTTCCGTTTAGAATAACCTGCTCAATGTTGTTATTAGCCAGAACATCAGCGCCGTCAATATAGTCAATACGATTTTGTACATTTTTATAAAATAATTCGGTTTCTAATGAATAATCGCCATCTCTGTAATTTTTAAAATAACCCATTGCATATTGGTCCAAAAGCTGTGGTTTTGTAAAAGGACCGCTTGGCGTCCAGATGCTCATTGGTAATGGTGATTGCGTGTTCGATAAAATATGAATGTATTGCGCCATTCTGTTGTAACTTGCTTTTATAGAAGTTTCATCATTAAAGGCATAAGATAAAGCTGCTCTTGGCTCAAAATTGCCAAAATTACTAATAGTTTTTCCGCTTCCATAACGAATGCTTCCTGTTGGAGTTCCTTCTTCATAAATTTTATAAAGCGGATTAAAAACAACCGACTGACCGTTTTCGTAAGTGCTTATTTCTTCTGAACCTAAACGTAAAAAAGTGCTGTAACGAAGTCCGTAACGAAAAGTCAATTTGTCTGTAATCTGATTTTCAAAATCAATAAAAGCTGACGTTTCTAATGCATATTTTTTGTCCAGCTGTGTGTAATTAAATGGCGAATCTGAACTTGTTGGCTTTACAACGCCAGGATTAAAATTATAATACAAGCCATCAACGCCATAATTAATTTTAAACTTTTCAGATTGCTGGTAATTCCAAGCATATTTTAAACCGTAACTTTGAATGTTGCTGTCCCATTCAAAATTTTCTGAAGAAATTCCTAAATTAAATTTGTAATCGCTGTAAAACGCAGAAAGATTAGCATTTAAATTGTCATTAAACTTATGTTTCCAGCTCAAAATTCCCATTGTGCTTCCGTAAGTACTAGAGAAACGTTCGTTGATATCAAATAAATCATTTCCTAAATAACCAGAAAACGACAAGGTATTATTGGCATTCAAACGGAAATTAAATTTCGCGTTCAAATCATAAAACATGGCAGAGTTTTTATTGTCTGCCAGTTTCATGAACAAATGCGCATACGAAGCACGTCCGGAAAGGATGAACGAACTTTTATCTTTCTGGATTGGACCTTGAACCAAAAGGCGGCTCGAAATATTTCCAATTCCTCCATTAACTTTATATTCTTGAAAATCTCCAGTTTGCTGCGCAATATCTAAAACAGAAGAAACGCGTCCGCCAAATCGTGATGGAATTCCTCCCTTATACAAATCCATACCGCTGATCATATCTGCATTAAAAATGGAGAAAAAACCAAACATGTGCGAATCTGCATAAACCGGAGCGCCATCTAAAAGAATCAAATTCTGATCTGCAGCGCCACCACGCACATTAAAACCAGAAGATGCTTCTCCAGCATTCGTAACTCCAGGCATCGTCAAAATTGATTTTAAAGGATCTGGTTCGCCCATTGCCACAGGAATTTTTTTGATTTCCTGCATCGTAATTCGGTTCACACTCATTTGAGTGGTTTTAATGTCAACTGCTTTGTTGCTCATGACAATAACTTCACCCAATTGCTGGCTGTCTGACTCTATATTGAAGTTTATGGTAACATCATCATCAGAAATTGTAATTTGTCTCTCCTGATTTTTAGAACCAACATAGCTTACAACCATAGTGTAATTTCCATTTGGAATTTCTAAGCTGTATTTTCCGTTGACATCAGTGATGGTTCCAATTCCTAATTCTTTTATAAAAATATTAGCACCAATTACAGGCTCCTTTTCATTATCATAAATGTGTCCTTTTAGCTTGCTTTTTTTTTTGGATTGCTTTTGGTTTTGCGCTTTTTGTTTTGCAAAAATGTTGTTGCCAACGATAGAAAATTGTATAGATGCAGTTTTGTTTAACTCAGCAATAACTTTCTCAACTTCGATTTGATTAAAAGTGCTTTTTTTGGTGAAATATTTTTTATCGGTATCGATTTGATCTGTAAAAGCAAATTTAAAATCGGTTTGATTTTCGATCTGCTTAAAAAATTCTTTTAAAGTAACATTTTGATCTACAGTTATGGTAACGCTCTGAGCAGACATACATAAGCTGAATAAAAAAAAGCATGCGGAAATTATATGCTTCATGAAATTTTGTATTTTTGAATTATATTAAATGGAATAACTTCGTGTTTTCCTGAAAATTAGGAGGATGTGGAGTTTCGCGGCTTACATCCTTTTTTGTTTTTATTGAAAAGTGATCTGTTTTAAATCTTCATTTATAGTAAAGTTTAGGTTATACATTTCTGCAAGTAATTGTACAATAGTTTTTAAATCTTCTTTTTTATTGATTCGGATTGTTATTTTCTGATTCAGATTTTCATTTGGAAGAATTACTTTATAGCCGTAGTTTTCTTCAATGTACTGACTTACAACAACTAGTTTTTCGTTATCAAAATCAATAAATCGGTTAAAATCAGTTACTGAGGCAGTTTTATTTCCGTAAGTGAATTTTTCTCCAGGTTTTAAAATCCATTTTTGATTCTGGCCTTTTACATTCATTTGAACACTTCCTTCAAAAAGTTCCACGGTAACGTCTTCGTTTTCAGATTCTTTTACAATAAAAGAAGTTCCTAAAACTGTAGTCGTAGTTTCATTGCAAAAAACCTGAAAAGGATGCTGCTTGTCTTTTTTAACTTTAAAATAAACTTCACCGTCAATTTCAATTTTTCTGTTTAAAGCAAAATTAGCCCCATAAGAAATTTTAGAATTCGGACTCAATTCTACTAGTGAGCTGTCAGGCAAAACGACGTATTTGATTTTTGTAGTCGTGTTTTCGATTATATTTTCAGCGAAAGCGATATTATTATTTTCATCTACTGATTTTCCACCAAAATAAATTCCCGTTCCAATAAGAGCAAAAACCAAAATCGACGCAGCAGCATAATAACGCCAAGGTTTAAATTTTCTCTCTTTTTTAGGAAAAGTTGTAGAATGGAATTTTTCCCAAGAAGCTTCTTTTACATCATCTGAATGTGAAGCTGGAGTTTCGTTCCATAAATTATCAAACTCTTCATCAAAATTTTCTTTGTCCATAATTTTTTAGGTGTTAAAGCTTTTTGCAGTAAAATCCTTGTTTAGTAAAAACACCATAAACCATTTCTTTTATTTCTCGATTGGTTTCGATTCTAAGAATTCTTTCACGATTTTTGAAATCAAAATTTATAACACAATCTGAAATAACGAACTGCAAATAAGCCACAAGCAAGCCTGCATCTTTTTTAGTTCTAACATTGGTTTTATAAGCTTCAATATGCATTTTTGTTCTTTGTTTTTATAGATAACAAACGAGAACAAAAAAGTTCCTAATGGTTTTCGATTTTTTTTCGAATAAATTTACTGGCAAGATAAATGTGATTGGCAATGGTCTTTTCAGAAAGTTCTGTTATTGCTGCAATCTCCTTATAGCTAAGGTTTTCCAGTTTGTGTAAAGTAAATATTTTTTGCTGTTGTTCTGGAAGCTGATTTATGAAACTATGCAGTTTTTCTTTTCTTTCATCAAAAACCGATGAATCTGTTTCTTCCTGAACGATATCAACTTGAGGATCAAGCTGAATTATTTTGTTTTCTCTATTGATGTGATTGATGATGATGTTTTTGCAGATTGTAAACAGTTGTTTGTCCAATAAAACCTCTTCGTTAAGCAGTTCTTTTTTATTGTAAAGTCTGATGAAAGTCTCCTGAACAAAATCTTCTGGAGTAAATACGGTCGAGTTAAAACGTCTGGCAATGTTTATCAGTTTATCGTAGTAATTGAAGTAAACCTCTTTAAAAGCGGCTTCATTACCTTTTTTTAAACTTAAAATAAACTTCTTATTGTCCATACCGAAAATATCACAACTAGTTTCCTAGTCAAAAACTCATTGGTTCCAATATTATTGTATTTGAAATTTTGAGCAGATTTCAAATCAGCAATGTAATTAATTACAAAGAACCGTAATTTAATTTAAGATTAGACATTCTTGACCGCGAAATGTTACAGTTTTTACGATTTAAAATTTTTGGAAAGTTCGATTTTTCCTGATTTTACAGGGATAAAAAGATTTTTATGCTTAAATTGTAATTAACAAAATCCAAACAATTATGACTTTACAAAGATTTTTAGTTTTAATTCTGCTGACTTTTTTTATTTCCTGCACCAATAAAAAAGAACAAGAGCTTACAGAAAGAGAAAATACACTTCTGGAAAAAGAGAAGAAATTTGCCGATAAAGAAGCCGAATATGAATTATTGTTGAAAATGAAAGATAGTATGCAACTGGCGCTTCAGGTAAAAGATACAATTCCTGTTGTACAAGTCTGGCCCGACAGTTTAAAAACAAAATGGAACAGCAAAATGATTTGTAGAGAGTCAAATTGCAGTAATTATGTGATTGGCGACCAGCGTACAGAAGTTTGGGATTTTGTTTCAGATTCTACAGGCATGTACACCAATGTGTTGAGCAATAACCAAATCAAAAGAGTTTTTAGAGGGCAATATTTCTCTAGTAAAATAATACTCGATTCTGCCAAAGAAAGTTCTGCTAAAAACAATATAAGAATTAATGTTGTTTTAGACGACATCAAAAAAAATGTCATAAAAGGTACTCAGACCATTACAGGACAAGATAATTGCACGGCAAAATTTTCGGTTGAACTTACGCCATCAAAAAAATAATTTATGTTTTTAAGTATACATCATATAAGTCTTCCTATTGAAGATCCGCTTTTAAAATTTCTTATCGAACTTATTATAATATTATGCATTCCGCTTTTATTAAATAAGATCAAAGTACCGCACTTACTCGGGCTTATCATTGCTGGAGCAGTTATTGGACCAAACGGTTTTGGAGTACTTTCTAGAGACAGCAGCGTTGTAGTAACGGGAACCACGGGACTTTTATACATTATGTTTTTGGCTGGGCTAGAAATTGATATGGCCGATTTCAAAAAAAATAAATGGAAAAGCATCATATTTTCTCTCT
>NZ_CAMLIX010000005.1 GCF_946479975.1 uncultured Flavobacterium sp. | reverse complement strand
TGAGCTGTTTAATCTGCTCTTGATCTTTTTTGATTTCTTCTTGATAATACTTTTTATTGTCTTGAAGTTCATTAATTTGTTCATCTAAAAAGCGATGATCAAAGTAAGAGTAATTGTCTAGAAACAACATCCAAACGATAAAAAACAGCAAAACCCAAACGTATTTGTTTCCTAGGTATTTGAACCATCTTTTGTCTTTGTATGGATTTTTGAATTTCATTTTAAACTATTATTTCTTTTGAATTTGAGTGGTGTTTCTAGCCCCGATAGAGCCGCTATCCTTTTTATAGTCTCGTTTCTTTAACGAGACCATAAAAAGATAAAGGCGAAAGCGGGAATCAGCTCCTAATTATTATGGTTTAAATTTACGATAAAAATTATAAAATTCTCTGATTAATTACAGCGCGAACTACATCAATTGCTACCGTATTGTATTTGTCATTTGGAATAATGATGTCTGCAAAAGCTTTAGACGGCTCGATAAACTGCTCGTGCATAGGCTTTAAAGTCGTTTGGTAACGGCTTAAAACTTCATCGATATCGCGTCCGCGTTCTGAAATATCTCTTTTTAAACGACGAATTAATCTTTCGTCAGAATCTGCGTGAACGTAAACTTTAATATCGAACATTTCTCGTAATTCTGGATTTGTCAAAATTAAAATTCCTTCTACAATCATTACTTTTCTAGGATGAGTAGAAACTGTATCGTCTGTTCTATTGTGTTGTACAAATGAATAAACCGGCTGATCGATAGTTTCTCCAGCTTTTAAAGCTTTTAAATGTCCTACCAATAAATCAAAATCGATCGCACGCGGGTGATCAAAATTGATTAATGCTCTTTCGTCAAAAGATAAATTGGTTGTTTCTTTATAATAAGAATCCTGAGAAATTACTCCCACTTCTGTGTGTGGCAACTCGTTCATGATTTGGTGTACTACTGTTGTTTTTCCACTTCCTGTTCCTCCGGCGATTCCTATAATGAGCATAAAATTGATGTTATAAATTGTTTCGCAAAAATAATAATTTAACTGAATCGCTAAACAAATTATCTGTTTAAAACCATATAAGTAATGTAAGTAAATTTAAGCTAGAAAATATTTAAACAAAATGTTAGTTAACTGAAATAATTGTCGTCAAATTGATAAAAGACCAAATTATGTGTTTTTAAAACCATATAATTAATTAGAAGTTCATTTAAAGACATTAAGCAAAAACTTATAATCTCTTACATGAACTTATATGGTGAAAAAAAATAAAAAAAATCCCGAAAGTAAACCTTCGGGATTTCGTGCAATCAGTATAGTTTTAAAAAATATTCTGAATTTAGTAAGCACTTGTAATTATTTATTCTTTTTTGCTTTTATCATCATTTCAAGCTGATCCCAAAGTTCTTCTGGAATTGCTTCTAATAAGTTGAATTGTCCAGCGCCTTTTAGCCATTCGCCACCGTCAATCGTGATGACATCTCCATTTACATAAGCAGAAAAATCGGAAACTAAATAAGCTGCTAAATTTGCCAATTCTTGGTGATCTCCAACTCTTTTTAATGGCACTTTTTTCGCCATATCAAATTTTTCAGCTAGATCTCCAGGCAGTAATCTGTCCCAAGCTCCTTTTGTAGGGAATGGTCCAGGTGCAATTGCGTTAGAACGAATTCCGTATTTTGCCCATTCTACAGCAAGACTTCTTGTCATTGCTAAAACTCCTGCTTTTGCTGTAGCACTCGGAACCACATAAGCCGATCCTGTCCAAGCGTAAGTGGTAACTATATTTAAAATCGTTGCAGAAGTTTGTTTGGTATCAATCCAGTGTTTTCCAAAAGCTAAAGTACAGTTTTTAGAACCTTTAAGTACAATATCTATCACAGTATCAAATGCATTTGCAGATAATCTTTCTGTCGGAGAAATAAAATTTCCGGCTGCATTGTTTAAAAGAACGTCAACTTTCCCGAATACTTTTAAAGTTTCCTGAAGCATATTTTCTACTTCTTCGTAATGACGAACATCACATTGAAGTGGTAAACATTTTCCGCCAGTTTCACTTTCAAGCTCAGTGGCTGTAGTTTTTAACTTTTCCAGATCTCTAGATGTTATCGCTACTTGAGCTCCTAATTCGAGAAAATATTTGGTCATTGCTTTTCCTAGACCACTTCCGCCGCCTGTAACGACAATGACTTTACCTTTTAAAGCATCATCACGTAACATTTTATCTGTGTAGCTCATACTTTTTCTTTTTTTACAATATTAGTTAAATAAAATAGGATGCATGCATAATAATGTTATAAAATTTCAAGAAATTTTATATTTCAGATAATTTTTTTGCTGCAGATTCTAATGTAAAGTCATCTTTGGCAAAGCAAAAGCGTATTAGCTTTTGATCTTTATGGTCCGAATAAAAAGTAGAAATAGGAATGGTAGCAACGCCGTGATCTATGATTAAGTTTTTACAAAACGTAACATCGTCTTCATTTGAAATCGAAGCATAGGAAGCGACTTGGAAATAAGTTCCTTCACATGGTTTTAATTCGAAACGGCTGTTTTGGAGCAATTTCTGGAAATAATCTCGTTTTTCTTGATAGAATTTCCCCAATAAATTCACATCGACAACATCAAGATATTCGCTGATAGCAAACTGAGAAATACTGTTTACACTGAAAACCAAAAACTGATGTACCTTTTTGATTTCTTTCATTAAATGTTCGGGTGCAATGGTGTAACCGATTTTCCAACCTGTAATATGGAATGATTTTCCGAAAGAAGAAACCATTACACAACGATCTAAAAGAAAATCTTTGGTGTGTGCCGATATATGTTTTTCTTCAAAAGTAATGTATTCGTAAACTTCATCAGATAAAATGATAATGTCTGGATATTTTTCTAGAAGATTTTTTAGCTGAATAAAATCATTTTCGGTTAATATTTTTCCCGTTGGATTATGCGGATTATTGATAATCATCATTCTGGTTTTTGCAGAACAAGCTTTTTCAATTCTTTCCCAATTTGGCGTATAATCATCATTTAAAGATACTCGAACGGGGTTTTGCTTTACAAAGTAAAACAGGAGATTCATACGAATCGTAACTCGGATCGAGAATAATTACTTCGTCGTTTTCTTTTACTAAAGCCAAAATGGTAGTAAAAATTCCCTGAGTTGCTCCGGCAGTAATCAAAAGTTCTGTGTCAGGATTGATTGTTCTTTTATAAGAATCTTGAGTAAGCTTTGCAATTTTGTTCATCAACGGCGGATAACCAGCCATTGGTGTGTATTGATGCACATTTTCTTTTGCTAATCTCGATACAATATCAGTCAATCTTTTATCAACAGGAAAATTAGGAAATCCTTGCGAAAGGTTTATAGCATTGTATTCGGCTGCCATTTTTGACATTACCGTAAAGATGCTTGTGGTTACGTTTGGAAGTTTACTCATAAAGATTGATTTGGGGGAAACTTGTGAGCTATTTATAAAAAAATAGATTGACTATTTGGTTTCCGACATATTTATTAGAAGCGGTACAGAATACAAGACTCTAACTAATTTATTTTCATGTCTTCCAGGAGTCCATTTTGGAGATTTTTTTAAAACTCTAATGGCTTCGCTTGCCGTCTCATAACCTAAATCTCTTAAAATTTTAAAATCGCTCAGAGAGCCATCTTTTTCTACAACAAAAACTGTGTAAATTTTACCTTTAAGATCTGATTTTTCTTTTGGAATTTTGAAATTTATTTTAATGAAATTTTCAAATGCAATTCTTCCTCCAGGAAATTCAGGCTTGACATCTATTCCTGCTGTATTATAAACTGTATAATCACTATTAGGTTCAGCTCCTTCAGGAATTTTTTGATTATTGGGTTCGTCAATAGTTATAATATCGTTTGTTTTGGTCTTTTGTGAAAATGTATTTTGTGCAAAGCAAACTACTAAAAGAAGTAAAAGAATTTTTTTCATTTTAAATTGTTTTTACATTTTATGAATAATAAAAATAGTCGGTCGCTTATCAATATCAATTTTTAATTTTTTCCAATCAGCAACTTTCAAAGTTTTTATGAATTCTGTTGGTAAAGTAATATCTGTTGCAATACAAAGATGTGTCGCAGGACTTAAAATCTGCAAAAGATCTTCAATCAATTTATTGTTTCTATAAGGCGTTTCAATAAATAACTGCGATTGATTTTTATCAGAAGATAATTTCTCAAAATGACGAATTGCCGATTTTTTGTCATCCTTATCAATTGGTAAATATCCATTAAAAGTAAAACTTTGGCCGTTCATTCCAGATGCCATCATCGCCAATAGGATAGAAGAAGGGCCAACCAAAGGCACTACCTGAATTCCTTTTTCGTGTGCCAATTTTACAATTACAGCCCCAGGATCTGCAACACCCGGACAACCTGCTTCGCTCATTAAGCCCATATTTTTTCCTTCTAATAAAGGTTTGATGAATTCTAAATGTTCATGGGTTTCTGTTCTTTTATTTAAAGTGAAAAGAACCAATTCAGATTGTTTTTTCTCAGGATAAACTGCTTTTATAGATTTTCTAGCCGTTTTGTCATTCTCAACAATATAATGGTCAATAACTTCTATTGTTCTTCTTACGGTTTGGGGTAAAACATCCATCGGATCGCTTTCACCCATTGTAGTTGGAATTAAATATAATTTTCCGAGAAGTTTCATGTGTAAGTATTTAAAATTAAAAAATTCAATTATCTCATTTTTAGAAACAATTGAATTGAAGTTAAGCGTGTTTTTTGATAAGTTTATCTGCGATTATATCGGTTACTTCGTTAAGCATTTGATAAACATTTTCAAATCCGTTGGATGCACCATAATAAGGATCTGGAACATCTACATTTTCATCTGGAAATAATTCATTTAGAATCAAATGAATTTTATTTTTGTGTTCCGGTCTTTTTGCCAAGTGGCTTACATCATTGAAATTAGAATTATCCATAACAAAAATATAATCAAACTCGTCAAAATCACTCGATTTAATCTGTCTTCCTTTTTGCGTGCTAATATTAATGCCGTTTTTTTTAGCAACTTCTATTGAGCGCTTGTCTGGACAATGACCAACATGCCAAGAACCTGTACCTGCCGAATCGACAAAGAATTTATCTTGAGGTAATTTAGAAGCTAAAATTCCTTCGGCTAAAGGAGATCTACAGATATTCCCTAAACAAACCATTAAGATTTTTACAGGCATGGTGCGTCTTAAAGCGTTAGTTTTTTATTAATGTCTTCAACAAACTTTTTAAATTGTTTGTCTGTAGAAACTAAATTGTCAACGGTTTTACAAGCGTGAAGAACAGTAGCGTGATCGCGGTCTCCAATTTGTGAACCAATATTTGCCAAAGAAGCTTTTGTAAATTTCTTTGCAAAAAACATCGCTAATTGTCTTGCTTGTACAACGTGTCTTTTTCGAGTTTTAGATTGAAGTGTTTCAATGTCTAACTGGAAATAATCTGATACGATTTTTTGAATATAATCGATAGAGATTTCTCTCTTTACGTTTTTAACAAATTTCTCTACAACACTTTTTGCTAATTCAATCGTAACTTCTTTTTTGTTGAAAGAAGATTGAGCGATTAAAGAAATAATGGCGCCTTCTAATTCTCTAACATTTGATTTTATGTTACGAGCAACATATTCTAAAATATCTTCTGGCATTTCTACACCATCACGATATAAAATATTTTTTAAGATCGAAATACGAGTTTCGTAATCTGGCTGATGTAATTCTGCAGATAATCCCCATTTAAAACGAGATAACAAACGTTGCTCAATATCCTGCATATCAACAGGAGCCTTGTCAGACGTTAAAATTACCTGTTTTCCGTTTTGGTGTAAATAGTTGAAAATATGGAAGAATACATCCTGTGTTCCTGATTTACCAGATAAAAACTGAACATCATCAATAATTAAAACATCAATCAATTGGTAAAAGTGAATGAAATCGTTACGATTGTTCTTTTTTACAGAATCAATATATTGTTGTGTGAAAATCTCAGCAGAAATATATAAAACAGTCTTTTCCGGATATTTATCTTTTACTTCTACGCCTATAGCATGCGCTAAGTGCGTTTTTCCTAAACCAACTCCACCAAAAATCAATAATGGGTTAAAAGAAGTTCCTCCAGGTTTGTTGGCAACCGCCATACCCGCAGAACGAGCCAAACGGTTAGAGTCTCCTTCTAAGAAATTATCAAAACTGTAATTCGGATTTAACTGCGATTCAATTTTTAAATTTCTAATTCCAGGAATTACAAACGGGTTTTTAAGTTCAGGATTTAGGTTTTTAAAAGGAGCATCAACCTCTTGCGGTTTCATTGGCACTCTATTAGAACTTGGCAGCTGCTCGGTAAACGGCTGTTTGTTTCCATAAGTGTTCTCCATTTTAATTTTATAGAGTAACTTTGCGTTTTTTCCCAGTTCTTTGGTTAACGCAACTTTCAATAATTTTACGTAATGCTCTTCGAGCCATTCGTAGAAAAATTTACTTGGAACTTGAATATATAACGCGTTATCGGTTAGCTCAACTGATTTGATTGGTTCGAACCAAGTTTTGTATGCTTGATCTTGAATATTATCCTTTATAAAGGACAAACAGTTTTCCCATACCGATTGAGCAGTTTTAGTCATAGATTCAGTTAAATTTTTTATTATTGTTATAAAGATTCTCCTAATAAATAAGGAGCAATTTTATTCCGTATTTCGGGATAACAAATATGTGAACAAATTTCTGTAAAAAAAAATATTTTGATGTCTAATTTTATAAAAAAAAGTTGTAACAGGGCTTTTTAAATTTAAATTTTTTTAATATTTTATCAATGAAAAATCACCAGACTCAAGTACGAGTTCGTTACTCAGAAACCGACCAGATGGGAGTCGTTTATCACGGAAATTATATTCCTTATTTTGAAATCGGACGCGTGGAATGGCTTAGAAATAAAGGGGTTTCGTATAAAAGTATGGAAGAAAGCGGTATTGGGCTTCCAATTGTAAATATGAATATAAATTACAAAAAGTCTGCGAAATATGACGAACTTTTAACAATTCATACTACTTTTAAAAGTCACTCTTCTGTTAAGATTGAATTTGACTGCGCGATCTATAATGAGGCGAATGAGTTATTAACAACTGCAAGCTTTATTTTGGTATTTGTTGCGTTAAAAACGGGTCGTCCAACAGCTCCTCCAGATTATATTTTGGAAATATTTAAATCGCTTGAGTAATTGTGAAAACGACTACGATTTTGATGTTAATTTATACTAATTTAATATCAATTTCGAACATTAAATCAAAAATGCTGAACACGGTTTCGGCATTTTTTTTTCGCGTTTTTGTCCGAATTTTGCCAATTGGAAGACCTGAAATTTCATCCATTTCCATTTCTTGTGATGTGATTTCGAGCTTTTTCTCTTTAATTACACGCATTACCTTATTCATGTTTTTGTAATCAAAAGAAATTAAAAATTCCACATCAATTGTTTTTTCGACAATTTCACAAACTTCTAAAGTCATTTGTGCGGTAGTTCGATAAGCAGAAATTAATCCTCCGACACCTAATTTTATTCCGCCAAAAATTCGCACTACAACTACAAGAACATTTGTTAATCCAAAAGATTGTATTTGTCCGTAAATTGGTGCGCCTGCTGTGTTACTTGGTTCACCATCATCGTTGGCGCGATACGAGATTTTATTTCCAACACCTATTTGATACGCATAACAATAATGTACTGCATGCGGATGTTGCTTTTTTAAGTCTTCAATAATGGGTTTAACTTCGTCTTCGTGATCTATCGGAAATGCGTAGCCAAAGAACTTACTGCCTTTTTCTTTAAACAGCATTTCTTCAGATGCAGATGCAATAGTTTGATAAGTATCGTTAATTTCCAAATCAGTAATCTAAATTGTGTTTGTTTTTTTTTGCCACAGATTAAAAAGATTTTAAGGATTCTTTTAAATAAAATCTGTGATAATCCTTTAATCTTTGGCGTATTTTTTTTAATCTTAAAGTAAATTCTTTTTATAGAGATCATTTACATCTTCTTTTCCAACTTGCAGATTCCAGACTTTAATTCCTAAAGTTGCCGCGCTGTCTGTGTTTTCTGTTTTGTCATCAACAAACAAAGTGTTTTCTGGAATTAAATTATGGTTATCCAATAAAACTTGATAGATTTTCGGATCTGGTTTTCGTAATCCCATATCAAATGAAAAATAAACTTTTTCGAAGCAATCATAAAAATCCTTGAAAAAAGAAGCATTATTTTTTTCGAAAGTAGCAATATGAATAGAATCGGTATTACTTAATAAAAACAAACGGTATTTTTTTGCCAATTCCTGAAGAAACTCCAACCGATATTTTGGAAAATCAGCCAAAACAGAATTCCACGCTTTTAAAATTTCTTCTTTTGAAGCATTTGGTAATTGTTTTTGAAAACCGCCAATAAAATCTTCGGGCGAGATAGATCCCGTTTCGAACGAATGATTTAATTGATCAAAATCAGAATTCCATTCTTTCATTCCTAATTTTTGTAAACCAGAAATCGGGGCAGGTTTGTCTAAATTGATAAAAATATCTCCAAAATCAAAAATTATCGCATCAATCATAATTTCTTAGTTCTATTAATTCGTCTGTTAGAATATTGGTTTTGTTTATGTTTTTCTTAGAAATAATTGGAGCTTTTGTTCCGTTTTCAAAAACTGATTTTCCAACAAAAATTCTTGCTTCATCCCAAATGTTTTCATCTATAAAAGATTGCAGCGTTTGTCTTCCGCCTTCAATAATAATAGATTGTATCTGATTTTGATACAAAACATCCAAAATCTGGGCAATGCTGTTTTTTTCAAAATCAATAACTTCATATTGAATATTTTCTTTTGAAGGTTTTGCTGTTTTAGAAAAAACAATTGTTTTTACGGTTTCGTCAAAAATAAAACTGTTTTCACTAATTCTATTAATCTGATCTAAAATTACTCGAACAGGATTACTGCCGCTCCAATCTCTAGCATTCAATTTCGGATTGTCATCGACAACGGTTTGTGTTCCAACCAAAATAGCCTGCTCTTCGGTCCGCCATTTATGAACCAATTGTCTCGAATATTGATTTGTTATCCAAATTGGTTTTCGATCTTGATCTTGAACTTTTTCAGGAGACAAAAATCCGTCTTGACTTTCGGCCCATTTCAGAATAATATAAGGTCTCTTTTTTTGATGAAAGGTAAAAAAACGTTTGTTGAGTTCGTTACATTCGTCTTCCAAAACACCAACGGTAACATTTCTTCCGGCTTCAATTAGTTTTAAAATGCCTTTTCCTGCCACTTTTTCGTTAGGATCAACTGTTCCTACAACGATATTCGGAATCTCATTTGCAATAATCAAATCACAACACGGAGGTGTTTTTCCAAAATGACTGCAAGGTTCTAAACTTACATAAATGGTCGCTTTTTTGAGCAGTGATTTATCTTGAACAGAATTTACTGCATTTACTTCGGCATGTGGTTCGCCTGCTTTTTTATGCCAGCCTTCGCCAATAATCTGTCCATCGTACACAATTACGCTTCCAACCATTGGGTTCGGATACGTTGTTCCAAGTCCGTTTTGTGCAAGTTCTATGCAGCGCTTTATGTATTTTTCATGTGTATTCACAATGCAAAAGTAGTTATTTTTGAAGTTTTTGTCTAATGATGATCATTAAGTTGTGAAACAATCCGAATGGTTATAATGGTGTAAAAAACAATTTTTACCTTTGTGTTTATAATGATTTAGAATAAAAAAATGGTAAATTGGTATATCCGAGCAATTGAAAAGAAAGATAATCAGTCGGTTGCAAGTTTAATTAGATCGGTTTTCGACGAAATGGAAATTCCAAAAGTTGGAACTGCTTACGAAGATCCTTATTTGGATTTAATGTTTGAAGAATACAGCAAGTCAAAATCTGTCTATTTTGTGGTTGAAAATGAGGGAGAAATTGTGGGTTGTGCCGGAATTGCACCTTTGGGAAATGGTGATGCAAAAATTTGCGAATTGCAGAAAATGTATTTTTTACCAAAAACTCGAGGTTTAGGAATTGGAACCAAAATGATGGAAAAATGTCTGGAAGAGGCAAAGAATTTTGGTTTTGAAAAATGTTATATAGAAACGATGCCATTTATGCATGCTGCGCAGAAATTATATGTAAAATCTGGATTTGAATATTTAGATGCTCCAATGGGAGCAACTGGGCATAATTCTTGCCCTGTTTGGATGTTGAAAGTTTTGTAGAAGATGTAACAAATCTTAATAAACAAGACTTATTGAAAGTTTAAAATGGGCTTCGGCTGAATGAAATGTTCAAAAATATCAAATGAGAATTAAACAATACCGCACTCAATTTATTAAAGAATTATCGCCTTTGTACGACGCGTACGAAGCAGAGAGTTTTTTTTATTTAATTCTGGAAGAGAAACATAAACTTCGTCAGATTGATTTAGCATTAAATCATGAATTGACATTTCAAGAAGATGATTTTGTTATATGGGAAGAAATTGTAACGCATTTAAAAAAAGAAGTCCCAATTCAATATTTATTAGGAAAAACAAATTTCTACGGTTTAGATTTTGAAGTAAATGAAGATGTTTTGATTCCGAGACCAGAAACGGAGGAATTGGTCGAATGGATTATTAATGAAAATGCAAGTTCGGAAAAATCTAAAAAAATAAAAATTCTAGATATAGGTACGGGGAGTGGCTGTATCGCTATTTCTCTGGCAAAAAATCTTCCAAATGCAGAAGTTTTTGCAATTGATGTTTCTAAAAAAGCGATTGAAACTGCCAAAAGAAATGCGGTGCAAAATAATGTTAATGTGACTTTTCTTCTGAAAGATATATTAGAAACAAATGAACTTAAATTTAATTTTGATATCATAGTTTCAAATCCGCCTTATGTTCGAAATTTAGAAAAGGAAGAAATCAAGAAAAATGTTTTGGACTACGAACCGCATCTGGCTCTTTTTGTGGAAGATACCGACGCTTTAATTTTTTATAGAAAAATTGCTGAATTGGCTAAAACGGGTCTTTCTGAAAAAGGAAAATTATATTTTGAAATCAATCAATATCTTGGCAAAGAAATGATTGATTTGCTTGAAAATATGGATTTTAAAGATGTTGAATTGCGAAAAGATATTTACGACAACGATCGTATGCTGAAAGGGAATGTTTAGAAGTGTTCAGTTTTCAGTCTCGGTTTTCAGTCTCAGTTTTCAGTTTTCAGTCACAGTATTAAGCGTTCCAGCTTTAACTGAATACTGAAAACTGCGACTGAATACTAAAACTTTGACTGAATACTGAAAACTGCGACTGAATACTAAAAAACTATTCATAACGCAAAGCTTCAATAGGATCTAATTTTGACGCTTTAATTGCTGGATATAAACCCGAAACCAATGCAACGCAGAAACTGGTTGCAAAAGCGGCAAAAATTGCCATCCACGGAATCACAAAAACAAAACTCATAGCTGTTGCGATTCCAAAACCTAGAAGGATTCCTAAAAATATTCCGACCAAACCACCAATTTGTCCAATTAATAAAGTTTCGATAAAAAACTGAAAGGCTACAGTTGATCTTTTTGCTCCTAAAGCTTTTCGAACACCAATTTCGCGCGTACGTTCTGTAACCGAAACAATCATAATGTTCATCAAAGCGATTGAAGAGCCTAAAATGGTAATAATGCTGATGATCCAAGATGCCCAGCCTAAATATTTTGTGATTCCAAGAATGCGGTTTATCAAATCGTCACTTCGTACCACTCCAAAATTATTGTCGCGAACAGGACTTAATTTACGAACTCTTCGCATGGTACTTGTCGCATTGTCAATGGCTTCGTCTAAAACTTCTTTTTTAGAAACCATAATGCTAATCGTATAATTGATATTTGGAGCTGTAAATAAAGATCGTGCAACCTGAATGGGGATCAAAACTCTTAAATCCTGACTGTTTCCAAAAGTTGAACCTTTTTCTTTCAGAACTCCAATTACCTTAAATCTAGCACCTCGAATCGAGATAACTTTATCAATTGGATTAATATCTTTTAAAAGTCCTTTTTCAAAATCAGAACCAACAATGCAGGAATACGTATTATTTTCAACATCAAATTGATTAAAACTTCTTCCCAAACTGGTTTCTAGTCCAGAATTGGTGATAAAATGCTCATCGACACCAACTACTTTAATTTCAGGATCTGTTTTTTCTCCTAAATATTTAACTTCAGCTGTTGAAGTTGCGGTAAATGATAAAGAGGTTTCTGTAAAAGGATATTTGAATTTATTTTTGAAGGCAACAGCTTCTGGATAAGAAATAATCGGATTAACAACTTCACGTTCGTTGCCACCACGGTTTCGAACTTTGTTTTCGTATTGATTGATATTGAAAGTATTCGCTCCCATTGAAGCAAAATCGGTAGAAATTGTATTTTCTAAAGCAGAAACTACAGTTAGAATTCCAACCAAAGCCGTGATACCAATAGCGATAATTAAAACGGTAAGAACGGTACGCAGAATTTGGGTTTTGATGGAACCAAACGCAATTCGGATATTTTCTTTAAATAATTTTAGCATCATGACCAATTTGTCACGAAAATACGGTTTTTGTTACAAGTTTGTTTTCGAAGTGTTATTATTTATTTTAAAAAGTAAGATATTTGCAGGCGATTTAGATTTGCATAAAACAAAATCTAAAAATAAAAGAATCTATTATAAATAGTTTTTTAGATTCTAGATAAAAATCTAAAATCTAAAATCAGAAATCTAAAATAAAGTACATGTCTTCAAAACCAAGTATTCCAAAAGGAACCAGAGATTTTTCACCAGCAGAGGTGTCAAAACGTCAATATATTATTCAGACTATAAAAGCGAATTTCGAAAAATTTGGTTTCCAGCCAATCGAAACGCCTTCGTTTGAAAATTCAGATACTTTGATGGGAAAATATGGAGAAGAAGGAGATCGTTTGATTTTTAAAATATTAAATTCTGGAAACTTTTTCTACAATAAAAGTAAAATTGAATTGCCAGAATCAATTGAAGAATTGCAATTAAATTCTGCTGAAAAAATTAGTTTAGAGCAAAGAATCGAATTGAATAAATTCACAGGAAAAATTTCTGAAAAAGCGTTGCGTTACGACTTAACAGTTCCGTTTGCAAGATACGTTGTACAGCATCAAAGCGAAATTGAATTTCCTTTTAAAAGATACCAAATCCAACCCGTTTGGAGAGCAGATAATCCACAAAAGGGGCGTTTCAGAGAGTTTTTTCAATGTGATGCCGATGTTGTAGGTTCAAAATCCCTTTGGCAGGAAGTAGAATTGGTTCAATTGTATGATACTGTTTTTACTTCTTTAGGATTAGAAGGAGTGACAATTAAAATCAATAATAGAAAAATTTTATCTGGAATTGCTGAAGTAATTGGCGCTTCTGACAAATTAATCGATTTTACGGTTGCGCTTGATAAATTGGATAAAATTGGAGAAGACGGCGTTAAAAAAGAAATGATCGAAAAAGGAATTGCTGAAGATGCTTTAGTGAAAGTACAGCCTCTTTTCAGTTTTTCAGGAACTTTTTCAGATAAAATAAAGCAGCTTTCAGAATTATTGGCTGAATCAGAAGAAGGGATGAAAGGTGTTGAAGAACTTAAATTTATCTGTGACAATGTTGCAGAATTAGGACTTTCTACTGCAGTTTTAGATTTAGATGTGACATTAGCACGTGGTTTAAACTATTACACTGGAGCTATTTTTGAAGTTGCGGCTCCAAAAACAGTTGCAATGGGTTCTATCGGCGGTGGCGGAAGATACGACGATTTGACTGGTATTTTTGGTTTGAAAAATATGAGTGGTGTCGGAATCTCTTTTGGATTGGATAGAATTTATTTGGTTTTAGAAGAATTACAATTGTTCCCTGAAACCGTTTCGGCAACTTCAAAAGCAATGTTTATCAATTATGGAGATAAAGAAGCTTTGTATGCTTTAAAAGCAATTCAGCAATTAAGAAAAGAAAATATAAAAGTAGAATTGTATCCAGATAACGTAAAAGTGAGGAAACAATTCCAATATGCAGATAAAAGATTGATTCCGTTTGCAGTAATTGCCGGAGATCAAGAAATTGCTTCAAATACATATTCGCTTAAAAATTTAGTTTCAGGCGAGCAGGTTTCTGTTGATTTTGAAGGATTGAAAAATGCTTTACTTTAAAATATAAAAAAAGTTTCAAGAGTTATAGTTTTGATTCTTAAATAGATTGGGTTTTATCTCTTGAAATCTTTATAAATCGGCATCAAATAACTTGCGGGTAAAGAAAAAAACCGTTTAATTTGCGGCCTTGAGTTACGGGCGTAGTTCAAGGGTAGAATAGCGGTCTCCAAAACCGTTGATGGGGGTTCGAATCCCTCCGCCCGTGCAAAAAAATATAAAAGCAAAAAAAAAGCTTCGTCTCTTTAGGCGAAGCTTTTTTTAATATAAGGTAAATTTGAATTAATAATTATTTTGAGGCCAAGGCCAACCCTTAAATTCAATTTTGTTGGTAATAATTTTGTTTTGTGTTTTCAAAGATAGAACAAACTATAACGTAATAGTCTTAAAATTATACTAAAATTTAAAAGACTATTTTTGCTTTTTAAAAGTCTCATAATTAATAAAGTGACAATTTGACATTTTATAAGATTTGGCAGTACTTTTGCAATCCAACAAAAAGAAATAAAAATGAAGTTTAAAAATATTTTTAAAAATAAAAGTAATATGACTACGGAAAATACAGAATTCGATCAGGAATTAGACGATGTAACGTTAGAGAATAATGCCAACGGTGAGCAGTTAATTGTTGAAGAATTAAGTGTTGAGGAGCAATTAGCTAAAGACTTGGCTCAAGAAAAAGATAAGTTTTTAAGATTATTTGCAGAATTTGAAAATTACAAAAAAAGAACTTCAAAAGAGCGTATGGAATTATTCAAAACAGCAAACCAAGAAGTTTTATTGGCTATGCTTCCAGTTTTGGATGATTTTGACAGAGCGACAGTTGAAATCAATAAATCTGATGACGAAAACCTTAAAAAAGGTGTTGAGTTAATTCACGAAAAACTAAAAAGTACTTTAGTTTCTAAAGGTTTAGAGCAAGTTGAAGTAAGAGCAGGGGATGCTTTTAATGCTGATTTTGCTGAAGCAATTACCCAAATTCCAGCTCCGTCTGACAAATTAAAAGGGAAAATTGTTGATGTTATTGAAAAAGGATACAAATTAGGAGACAAAATTATCCGTTTCCCTAAAGTAGTAATCGGTAACTAAAAAATGTAAACAAGAATTTCAAGTACATTTTTGGATTTTGGAATTTTTAGATTTGGAATTTAAACCTAATTATGAAAAAAGATTTTTACGAAATACTAGGCATTTCAAAAAATGCTGATGCTGCCGAAATTAAAAAAGCGTACAGAAAAAGTGCGTTGAAATACCATCCTGATAAAAACCCAGGCGACAAAGAGGCAGAAGAAAACTTCAAATTAGCGGCAGAAGCGTATGAAGTTTTAAGTGATCCACAGAAAAAAGCAAAATACGATCAATACGGTCATCAAGCATTTGATGGTTCTGGCGGATTTGGCGGTGGTCACGGCGGTATGAATATGGATGACATTTTCAGCCAGTTTGGTGATATTTTTGGTGGCGGATTTGGCGGTTTCGGAGGCGGAGGCGGAGGTCCTCGCCGCGCTAAAGGAAGTAATCTTCGAATAAAGGTAAAATTGACTTTAGAAGAGATTGCAAATGGAGTAGAGAAAAAAGTAAAAGTAAAACGTAAAGTTCAGGCAAAAGGCGTAACGTATAAAACTTGTTCGACTTGTAATGGTCAAGGACAGGTAATGCGCGTAACCAATACCATTTTAGGAAGAATGCAATCTGCATCTACTTGTCCTACTTGTGGTGGTTCTGGTCAAATTTTAGATAAAAGGCCTTCTGAGGCAGATGCTCAAGGAATGGTTCAGGAAGATGAAACTGTTTCAATCAAAATTCCTGCGGGAGTTGTTGACGGAATGCAGTTGAAAGTTTCTAATAAAGGTAACGATGCGCCAGGAAATAGTATTCCAGGTGATTTAATTGTTGCTATTGAAGAAGTAGAGCACGAATTCCTGAAACGTGAAGGCGAAAATGTTCACTTCGATTTATATATCAGTTTCCCGGAAGCAGTTTTAGGAGCTTCTAAAGATATTGAAGCGATTAACGGAAAAGTGCGTATTAAATTAGAAGAAGGAATTCAGTCTGGAAAAATCTTAAGATTGAAAGGAAAAGGAATTCCAAGTTTAAACGGTTACGGAAGTGGTGATTTACTAGTTCATGTAAATGTTTGGACTCCAAAAACATTAAATAAAGAGCAAAAACAATTCTTTGAAAATGCTTTAAACGACGAGCATTTTGCTCCAAGTCCAGAGAAATCAGAGAAATCATTTTTTGAAAAAGTAAAAGATATGTTTTCATAATCTGAACTTTTATTAAAAGTGTTCGAATATATCAAAACCCATTCTAAGATTTTAGAATGGGTTTTTTGCGTTATATGACACAATTTCGCTTCGAATTATTTACTTTTACAGTCGCTGAGCCGTAATGGGCGAAGTGACGCAGTAAATCCTTAAAAATAACATGAGCAACTTACTTGAAGTACATAAGGTCGTAAAACAATACGGCAATTATGTAGCGCTTAACGAAGTTTCATTAAATGTGCCGAAAGGCAGTATATATGGCCTTTTAGGTCCCAATGGAGCTGGAAAAACTTCCCTTATTAGAATCATAAACCAGATTACAATGCCTGACAGCGGTGAAGTAATTTTGGATGGAGAAAAACTACAACCCAAACACGTGCAGACTATCGGGTATCTTCCAGAAGAAAGAGGTTTGTATAGTTCTATGAAAGTAGGCGAGCAGTGTTTGTATTTGGCTCAAATGAAAGGACTTTCTAAAGCCGAAGCCAAAAAACAATTGGATTATTGGTTTGATCGTTTAGGGATCCAAGGTTGGTGGAACAAAAAAATCCAAGAACTTTCTAAAGGAATGGCGCAGAAAATACAGTTTGTGGTTTGCGTATTGCATAAACCGAAATTGCTGATTTTAGATGAGCCTTTCTCAGGATTTGATCCTGTGAATGCGAATATTATTAAAGATGAAATTTTAGCTCTTAAAGAACAAGGTTCAACTATTATTTTTTCGACACACAGAATGGAAAGTGTAGAAGAACTTTGCGAAAACATCGCTTTAATACATAAATCAAATAAATTAATCGAAGGAAAAGTTAGCGATGTAAAACGCCAATTTAGAACCAATAGTTTTGAAGTTGGAATCCTGACAAGCAATGTCGAAGGTTTGATGTATGATATTACACAAAAATTCACGGTTTCTCCTGCCAATTTTAAATCGTTAAATGATGATTTAAAATTAAATATCAAAATTGGAGATGCATCGCCAAATGAATTATTAAATATCCTCACGCAACGCGGACAAGTAACGCATTTTGTAGAAAAAATTCCAAGTATAAACGATATTTTTATTCAGACAGTAACTGAAAACAAAATTTAAAAAATTCCAATATAGAAATTCCAAATTCCAAGCTTGCATAATTGGAATTTGGAATTTAAAATTTGAAAATTAAAATATTTATGAGCATCATCTCACTAATTATAAAAAGAGAATTTATTGCCAAAGTCCGCAATAAATCTTTTGTTGTCATGACTTTTTTAAGTCCGCTTTTGTTTGTGGCGATAGCTGTTTTTATTGGCTATTTAAGTTCAATGAAAGCAGAAACCAAACGAATTGCAATTCATGACGAAACTGGACTTTTTGCTTCCGATTTTTTAAAGGAAAATAAAAAAGGAGCTGAGTTAAAATATTATAATTTGTCAGAAACTGAAGTTGCTGCCTTAAAAGACAGTATTGCAAAAGAGAATTTCAGTGGTTTAATTGTTATTCCGAAAACGGCAAATATTAACGATTTAGGAAGTAAAGTAGAATTTATTTCTAATGATAGTCCAAGTATTTCTTTTATTGAAAATACGCAGGATGTTATAGCGTCAAAAATTACGAAGATAAATCTCGAAGTATTAAAATTAGACACTTTAGCGATTCAGAAAGCACAATCAAATGTCAATATTCATTTGGTAAAAGCTTCTGGAGAAGAAAGTTTAAAAGGCCTTAATGAAATAAAAATCGGAATTGGTGGCGCATTTGGTTACCTAATTATGATGTTCATTATCATTTACGGAAACATGGTAATGCGAAGCGTTATCGAAGAAAAAACAAACCGAATTATAGAAATCATTATTTCATCGGTAAAACCATTTCAATTAATGATTGGTAAAATTGTCGGAACTTCATTGGCGGGAATTCTTCAATTTATGATTTGGGCCATTATTGGATTAAGTTTAATGTTTGCAGCGTCGGCTTTCTTCGGTGTAAATGTTGGGCCAACAGCTCGAATTTCACCAGAATTAATGCAGTCTGCTCAACATGAATTTTCAGGATCAGCACAAATGTATATTGCAGAATTATGGAATCTGCCAATTGCCAGTATTTTAATAGGTTTTGTAATTTATTTTATTGGAGGATATTTTCTGTATAGTTCATTTTACGCAGCAATTGGTGCAGCAGTAGACAATCAAACCGATTCACAACAATTTTTACTGCCAATCATAATGCCATTGATTTTGAGCGTCTACATCGGGTTTTTCACTGTAGTGAATGATCCACACGGAACTGTTGCAGTTGCATTTTCAATGATTCCGTTAACATCGCCAATAGTAATGTTAATGCGTATTCCGTTTGGCGTGCCGTGGTGGCAAATCGCAATTTCGGTATCATTATTGTTTGCTACATTTTTCCTTGTAGTTTGGTTAGCAGCAAAAATTTACCGAGTTGGTATTTTAATGTACGGCAAAAAACCAAGCTGGAAAGAATTGTATAAATGGCTGAAATATTAGTTTTTGAGGAGCAAAGTTACAAAGCAACAAAGTGACAAAGGTTTACTTTGCATCTTTAATCTTTGCAACTTTTAATCTTAAAAGAAATGTATAACAATAGTTCAAGGAACAATTTGACAAAGAGTTTGAACTTTGTCCCTCTGTCCCTTTGCAACTTTGAACCTTTAAAAAAGAATGAGTAAAATACTAATTGTAGAAGACGAAGCAGCGATCAGAAGAGTTTTGGTAAAAATATTATCAGAAGAAAATGATTCGTATCAAGTTGATGAAGCAGAAGATGGTGTTGCAGGTCTTGAAAAAATAAAAAACAACGATTACGATTTGGTTTTGTGTGATATCAAAATGCCAAAAATGGACGGTGTTGAGGTTTTAGAAGAAGTAAAAAAGATAAAACCAGAAATTCCGATGGTCATGATTTCAGGTCATGGCGATATGGAAACGGCGATTCACACGATGCGTTTGGGTGCTTTTGATTATATCTCAAAACCACCAGATTTAAATCGTTTATTGAATACAGTTCGTAATGCTTTAGACAAAAAACAATTGGTTGTTGAGAATAAAATTCTAAAGAAAAAAGTCAGCAAAAATTACGAAATGATTGGTGAAAGCGAATCTATTAATCATATCAAAGTGATGATTGATAAAGTAGCGCAAACCGAAGCCAGAGTTTTAATTACAGGACCAAACGGAACTGGAAAAGAATTAGTAGCGCATCAATTACACGAAAAAAGCGAACGTTCTAATTTTCCTTTAATTGAAGTAAATTGTGCTGCGATTCCGAGTGAGTTGATCGAAAGTGAATTATTCGGACACGTAAAAGGTGCTTTTACATCTGCCGTTAAGGATCGCGCTGGAAAGTTTGAAGCAGCAGATAAAGGAACTATTTTCTTGGATGAAATTGGAGATATGAGTCTTTCGGCGCAAGCCAAAGTTTTACGTGCGCTTCAAGAAAGTATGATTACCAGAGTTGGTGCCGATAAAGATATAAAAGTCGATGTTCGGGTCGTTGCAGCAACCAATAAAGATCTGAAAACAGAAATTGCCGAAGGTCGTTTCCGTGAAGATTTATACCATCGTCTGGCTGTAATTCTAATCAAGGTACCGCCGTTGAATGAAAGACGTGATGATATTCCGGCCTTGATAAAACACTTTGCAGAGAAAATTGCATCAGAACAAGGAAATGCGGTTAAAGTATTTTCGCCACAGGCTGTACAATTACTGCAGGAATACGATTGGACAGGAAATATTCGTGAACTTCGAAATGTGGTTGAAAGATTGATCATTTTAGGAGGAAACGAAATCTCAGAAACAGATGTGAAGTTATTCGCAAGCAAATAATGATTTAGAATTTCGATCTGAAATCTAAAATCATAAATCTAAAATTTAGAAATGAAACTAAAGAAAATAAACGAGAAATTACAAGACGGTTTAATTGAAAACGGTTTAACCGAAGCAAACGCTTTACAGATGGAAACTTTTTCAACCATAAAAAGTGGTGCCGATTGTATTATTCTTTCTCCAGAAGGAAGTGGAAAAACAACAACGATTGTTTTAAATGTGATTCAGCAATTGGCTGGACAAACCGAAGAATCGCCTCGCGCTTTGATTATTGTTGAAGATAAAGCGAAAGTTTTAGAAATGGTCGATCTTTTTAATAAATATGGAAAATATACCAATTTAGAAGTTTACGGCGTAAACGAAAAAGGTGACATGGATTATGATAAAAACTACATTTCAACAGGAATCGATGTGTTAATTGGAACTCCAACGAAGTTAAACGATATGTTTAGTACTGCGGGTTACAATGTAAACAGATTAAAAATGCTGATTCTAGATGATGCAGATCCGATTTTGAGATTGCGTCATGAAACAAAAATTATGCGTATTTCTGGCAGTATTGCAAAAACACAGCGTTTGATTTTTGCAGAAACATTGACAGAACGTATCGAAATATTGGCTGACAAAATGTTAGTTGAACCTTATTTATTCGATATGGATGAAGATGGTGAAGAACTCGACGAAGAGGAAGACGATATTGAGGAAGAATAAAAAATAGTTTACAGTCCCGGTTTTCAGTCTTAGTTATTGGAAAGCGGGATTTTTTTATAAATGGTTTTAGCACACAGTTTAACTGAAAACTGTGACTGAGACTGAAAAACATTAAAAAAAGATTACCATGGGATTAATGAAAGTATTTTCAGGAAGTGAAGTATTGGCAATTGCTTTACAAGAAAGATTAGAAGAAGCTGGAGTACAAACAGTAAAAAAAGATAACATTCAGTCGGCTCGATTGGGAGGTTTTGGACAAACAGATTTGGCTGTTGAATTGTTTATTCAAGAAACAGATTTTGCAAAAGCAAATCCGGTTGTTGAGGAATTTAGAATGAGCCTTTAAAAAAAAGTGTTCAGTCGCAGTTTTCAGTTTTCAGTCGCGTGCTGTATACTGTGACTGAAAACTGCGACTGTGACCGAAAACCGTTGCCGAAAACTGAAAACTAAAAAAAATGCAATACAAAATGATAGTGCTCGACATGGATGATACCTTGTTGACAGACGACCATAAAATTTCAGATATAAACAAAAAAGCAATTCTAGCAGCGCAGGCAAAAGGAGTTTATGTTGTTTTGGCCTCCGGAAGACCAACAATCGCCATGATTGAATATGCGAAAGAATTGGAAATGGATGTCAACGATTCGTATATGATTTCGTTTAACGGAGCAATCATTACAAAATTAAAAGAGAATCTAGATTTCTTTGAGCAGAAACTTACTGTAGAACAAATCCATGATTTGTACGATTATAGCGTTAAAATGAAAACGGATATTATTACGTATTTAGATAACGAAATAATCAGCGAAACAGACTCTGAATATATCGAAATCGAAAAGGAAATTACCAAAATGGCACATCGCAAAGTGGCGAATTTTAAGGAATATGTTAATCGCCCATCTGTAAAATGTATTTTGCTCCAAGATCCCGCTTATTTAAAAACAGTCGAAAAAGATTTAAAAGAAACTATGCCACATTTGAGTGTAGCAATGTCTAAACCATTTTTCTTAGAAGCAGCACAGCAAGGCATCGATAAAGCGGCAAGTTTGAGTCTTTTGGCTGAAAAGCTTGGAATTCATCAGAGTGAAATAATAGCAGTAGGAAACGCAGGAAACGATTTAACGATGATTGAATATGCAGGTTTGGGCGTTTGGGTTGATAATGTTACACCAGAATTACGAGATAAAGCAGATTTAATTGTATCTTCAAATAATAATGACGGAGTTGCTGAGGTAATTACCCGATATATTTTAAATTAAAGAAAAATGAAAAATACAATTGAAACAGAACGTTTGGTTTTAAGGCCGTTTGAACTTTCTGATGCAGAAGGTATGTTCGAATTGGATTCAAATCCGAATGTGCATTTGTTTGTTGGTAACAGGCCCGTAAAACATATCGAAGAAAGTGTTGAATATATTAAAATCGTTCAAAAGCAATACGAAACAGTTGGAATTGGCCGTTGGGCGGTTGTTTTAAAAGAAACAAACGAGTTTATCGGCTGGTCTGGAATAAAATATATTACAGACGAAATCAATAAGCACAAAGACTTTTATGAGTTAGGATATCGTTTTATTGAAAAGCATTGGGGAAAAGGATATGCAACCGAAGCTGGAAAAGCTTTTGTTGATTTTGCTTTTAATGAAATGAAAGTAGAAGCACTTTACGCTTATGCGGATGCTGGAAACGAAGGTTCTAGGAAAATTCTAGAGAAATTAGGTTTCCATTTCGTTAATTCTTTCGAATATAATGAAGAAATCGAAGTTTGGTACGAACTTAAAAATCCAAACTCGCTATAAAAAAGAATTCCAAATCTTTACATACTCAAAAGTCAGTAAAAATTTGGAATCATTATAGAAGTGATATTTCTAAAATATTATTTTTTAGCTACAGAAACAAAATATTTATTTCCGTCACCCATTGTTAACTTTACACGCTCGTCGCAAAGATCAATAGCAAAATTAGCACTTTCGTAACAGCTGCAAGTAGTATTTTTGTCTTTAGACATTTCTGTTTTACAGTTGTTGTTTTTAAAAGTAGCCAATTGCGGTGTATATAAACTTACTAAGTCAGTAGAAGCAGTTACTAAAGAGATAATACTTGCTGAATTATTACTTGTAATTCTGTACACAATTCTATCTGTATAGTTTACATCGTTAACAGTTACTTTACGAATGTATGTGTAAGCTGTAGATCCTTCACCTGGTTCTTTTACTTCAAATTTAAATCCAACAGCACGAATAGCAACATCAAATTGTTGTTGTGAATTCAAACTAGCCCAAGTTGTTAATGTGCTAATCGTAGGAAATGGGTTTGTAACTGGAGCATTAGTTTGCGCTTGCGAACTAAAAAGGGTTAAAAACATCAAGCAGATCGTGGGTAAAAATGCTTTCATAAAGCGTGGTATTTGTAATTATTTTGCCTACTCTCTTTGGTTTTCGGCTTTCCCATTTCATTTTGTAACACAAAACAACAACATAACGAGTAAAATTCAAAATTGTTATGTCCGAATTATTGTTAAATTATTACAAACTGTTATAATTCGTAAATATAAATTTATTTTCCCAAAGAAACATAACAAAAGTAAATGTAAGAAATTTTGAGTTTATAGCGATAAAAAATGTACTTAATCGGTAAAAAATGCATTTAATCGATTATTTTGTCGTTTTATTCTTATTGAATTGAAATTACAAGCTTTTAAATAATGTATTCTTAATATATAATCTCCTGAAAAAAAATATACATTTGAAATTTCAAAATTTACATTAATGCAAAATATTGATTGGAAGTAAATTAATCCCTTTCTTTTGATGAATATTGTTTGTAAATTTGCAGCCTTAAATTTTTTGACAACGATTTCATTAATTTAAGATAGATTATGGAAAATAGAAAAAAAGTTGCCTTTTATACACTGGGTTGTAAACTGAATTTTTCAGAGACTTCTACAATTGCCAGAAATTTTAACGACGAAGGTTTCGACCGTGTCGATTTTGAAGAAATAGCAGATATTTATGTCATCAATACTTGCTCTGTAACAGATAATGCTGATAAACAGTTTAAGCAGGTAGTGAAAAAAGCAATGAAGCTGAACGAAAAAGCTTTTGTTGCCGCTGTTGGCTGTTATGCACAATTAAAACCAGAAGAATTGGCTGCTGTTGATGGAGTTGATTTGGTTTTAGGAGCAACAGAAAAATTCAAAATCACGGACTATATTCATGATTTGAGCAAAAACGACATGGGTGAAGTGCACTCCTGCGAAATTGCCGAAGCCGATTTCTACGTAGGGAGTTATTCTATCGGAGATCGTACAAGAGCCTTTTTGAAAGTTCAGGATGGATGCGATTATAAATGTACCTATTGCACGATTCCGTTAGCGAGAGGAATTTCTAGAAGTGATGCTTTAGAAAATGTATTAAAAAATGCCAAAGAAATCTCGTCACAAAATATTCGCGAAATTGTTTTAACTGGTGTAAACATTGGAGATTACGGAAAAGGGGAGTTTGGAAACAAAAAACACGAACACACTTTTCTTGATTTAGTTCAAGCTTTGGATAAAGTTGAAGGAATTGAACGTTTGAGAATTTCGTCAATCGAACCGAATTTATTGAAAAACGAAACGATCGAATTTGTTTCTAAAAGCCGCACTTTTGTGCCGCATTTTCATATTCCGTTACAATCTGGAAGCAACGATATTTTGAAGTTAATGAAACGTCGTTATTTACGCGAAGTTTATATCGATCGTGTCACTAAAATTCGTGAAGTAATGCCTCACGCGTGTATTGGCGTTGACGTAATTGTTGGTTTTCCTGGAGAAACAGACGAACACTTTTTAGAAACCTATCATTTCTTAAATGAATTGGATATTTCGTATTTACACGTATTTACATATTCTGAAAGAGACAATACAGAAGCAGTTGACATGGAAGGCGTTGTTCCTTCAAATGTAAGAGCAAAACGCAGTAAAATGCTTCGAGGTTTATCGGTTAAAAAGCGCCGTGCCTTTTACGAAAGCCAGTTAGGAACCAATAGAACGGTTCTTTTTGAAAGTGAAAATAAAGAAGGTTATATTCACGGTTTCACCGAAAATTACGTAAAAGTAAAAACGCCGTGGAATCCTGAATTGGTAAATACTTTGCAGGAAATCAACTTAACAAAAATCGACGAAGACGGAAGTGTTCGGTTAGAGTTTTTGAATAAGCTTGCTGCCGTTTAATCTTATTTCACAGAGATACACAAAAGATTTCGCAGAGATACGCAAAGTAATGCGGCATGGCAATCGTAGAGACGCACTGCAGTGCGTCTTACATAAACATTAAAACACAAAGCTCTTTTAATAAAAAGAGCTTTGTGTTTTAATTATGTTTTGCGAATCTCTGCGAAATTTTTGTGTGTCTCTGTGGTATTTTGAAATCAACTATCTCCAACCACCAATTTCAAAGAATTAATATAATCTGTATCAAACTCAATAACACGAATCTTTTCTGGATTAAAACTTAATTCTCCTCCAAATTGACCTTGAGTGTCTAAAAAGTCGATTGTCAATTCTTCATTATTCAATTCTATTAATTTTCCTAAATAAGCCGATTTTGAAGATTTTTTTGCAATTTGAAAAATGCCATGCTTTTCAGAAAGAAATTTGATAATTGAAGCCAAATCTTTAATCGGAATAATGTCTTCAGAGTTTATCTTTAAACCTTTCAAGCGAATCACTTTTTCTGTAAAAGCCAAATCATAATCACGGTTTACAGCTTGAATATTTTTATTTCTTAAAATAACAAAGCCATCCAAAATAAAATCTACAGGATTATTTCGAAGTAAAATCCATTCATCAGAATAATCAATTAAAAAACCAGCGAAAATCTGTTTTTTATCTTGAAATTCTATTTCGACCAATTGTCTTAAATATTGTTCCATCATATATTTTTTGAAATTCCAATACTAAAGTTCCAAATTCCAATGTCAGAAGCAATTGGAATTTGGAATTTAAAAAATTTGGAATTTATTCTTTTAAGGATTAGTAGACCAAATACTGCTGTTTTTAATAAACACTCTACGGTTCAATTTTAACTGTGCGATAATCAAATCTGCCATATCTTCAGACTGCATTACTTTTTCAGGATTTCCATCGGTTAAGTTTAAGTCTTTTGCCATGTCAGTTGCAACGGTACTTGGAGTTAAAGCCGTAACACGAATATTGTGTTTTCTCATTTCCTGCATCAAAGAGTCGGTTAAACCTAAAACCGCAAATTTAGAAGCGCTGTAAGCACTTGTTAAAGCGTTTCCGTTTAATCCCGCAGTCGATGAAATATTGATAATATCACCCGTTTGTCTTTCGATCATGTTTGGAATAATAGCACGCGTTGTAAAATACGTTCCCATTAAATTTACCTGAATAATTCTTTCCCAAGCTTCTGGTTCTAGTTCTAAGAATTTTCCAAAAGAAGCAATTCCGGCGCTGTTGATTAAAATATCAATATGATTGAATTCGGCTAAAGCTTTTTCTGCAGCAGTATTTATAGAATTAATATCAGATACATCTGCAGCTAATGCTAAAGTTTTTACGCCCAATTTTGCAGTTTCTTCTGCCAGCTGATCGATGTCACTTTTAGTTCTTGAAACCAGAATTAGGTTTACGCCTTCTTTTGCCAAAGCAATGGCAACAGCTTTTCCAATTCCTTTTCCTGCGCCTGTAATGAAGGCATTTTTATTTTTTAAGTCGGTCATGATGGTAATTTTTAAAAATGCAGAAAGCATCATTTTAAGTCTTACAAAAATAAGGTTTTTGAAAACTAAAATGATGCTTTAAAAGATATTCTTAATCTAAGTTTAACAACTTTTGATTATTCTTTAAGAACCATGTCAATACACATTACGGCTCCTAAAATTAATTGTCTCAACGGACTGTCGGCTGCAACTGTGTCTTCAATTTGAAGTACATAATTATCGGCACTTGTAAAAAACTCTTTTCCTAATCCTGCCCATTTTTTACTTACCTGAGCCAATTGCTTGTTTTCGTGCGAGAATTTAAAATCCCAACCTGTCCATTTTCCTTGAAGGGTTGCAACTGGTTTTTCGTTTTTGTCTAGAATGTCAAACTTTCCTCCAATAGAAAATAATTTTTGTTTGAATGTTCCAACCAAACGATCATTTTCGTCTAAAACTTCAACTGTCGATCTAAAAATTGCTACACCTCTTCTAACGGTAATTAATTTTTCGCCAGAAGCAGTTGTAATTTCAACATTAAAAGGAGTTGCTCTTTTATAATCTGTAAAACGAAGTATTTTAGTGAAAAAACCAAGATTGTTTTCTCGGCAGTTCATAATGATCTGATTGGTTTCTGGATTATAAATATCGTAATTGTTTGCGGCTTTAAACATTCCGATATGTTCTTTTACTAAAAAAAGATTTTGGCTTAAAATAGTATTCATATGTGTGTAAATAAGTTTTAAAAATAAAACCGCAAATGTAATAAAATTTTGATTAATTATATTGTTTTGAAGTTTCTACCAAACGAATAAATTCAGCTTTGTAACCTTCGCCATCGTTTGAATTTCCTTGCTTCGCTAATTTTACAATTTCTTCAGAAGATTTCGAAGCGATTAATTTTGAGTCTCTTAATTTCAATCCGAACCAAGCTACGGCCACACTAAATTTCATGTCATCACTCGCTTTTTCTAAAGCAACCGATTTGTTTTCGATTACCTGAACCATTTCGATGCTTTTTTCACCGTCTGGTTTTTTGTAACGGAATTTAATCGTTGCCAATTCATTACTGTAATTACTTGAATTTGGTTCTGTTTTAGTATATTTTAATTCATCTGGCTGAGCCGTTAAATAATCGCTTTTTACACCAGTCGGAATAATTTCATACAAAGCTGTTACGGTATGATTACTGCCTAATTCTCCAGCATCAATTGCGTCATTTTTAAAATCTTCTGGACGCAGTTTTCTGTTTTCATACCCAATCAAACGATAGGATTGCACTTGTTTTGGATTGAATTCAATTTGGATTTTTACATCTTTCGCGATAGCAAACATCGAACCTTTAAATTCTTTTCCTAAAAAGCGATTCGCTTCTTGAATGTTGTCGATATATGCATAATTTCCGTTTCCTTTATCGGCTAAAATTTCCATTTTGCTGTCTTTGTAATTTCCCATTCCGTAACCCAAACAAGTCAAGAAAACGCCTGTTTTTCTTTTTTCTTCAATTAATTTTTCCATATCAGAATTCGATGAACTTCCAACGTTAAAATCCCCGTCTGTAGCTAGGATTACTCTATTATTGCCGCCTTTAATAAAATTTTCTGCAGCAGTTTTATAAGCCAATTCGATTCCTGCGCCACCAGCTGTGCTTCCGCCAGATTGTAATTTTTCTAAAGCATCAATTATTATTTTTTTCTCATCCCCGGAAGTGGGAGGTAAAACCATTCCAGCTGCGCCTGCATAAACAACAATAGACACTTTATCTTTTGGACGTAATTCGTTTACCAAAATTTTCAAGGATTGTTTTAATAAAGGCAATTTGTTCATTTCGCTCATTGAACCCGAAACATCAATTAAGAAAACAAGATTTGAAGCTTGCAAATCGTTTGTCGGGATATTTTTTCCTTGTAAACCAATTTTCAGAATTTTATTATTCGCGTTCCAAGGTGAATCGCTTACTTCTGTGTTGATAGAAAACGGATGTTCATTTTTTGGCTGCGGATAAGTATATTTAAAGAAATTCACCATTTCCTCAACACGAACTGCATCTTTTGGAACTTCTTGTCCGTTGTTTAAAAAACGTCTGATATTGGTATAAGAAGCATTGTCAACATCTATAGAAAATGTAGAAAGCGGTGCTGTTTTCGGACTTTCGAATGCATTTTCTACAAAACCATCATAATCTTCCTGAGTTGGTTCAGTTGGAATTGGCAGAATATTTAGCTTTTTATCCAATTCTGTTTCCGAAAGATTTTTATAGATTTCATTTTTAGTCGAAACAATAACAACGCCATTTGAAGCTCTGCTTCCATAAATTGAAGTAGCATCATTATCTTTCAGCACTTTTAAATCCTTAACATCATTCGGATTTATTTTTGCCATTTGATTGGACTTTGCAGGAACTCCGTCAATAATGTACATTGGTTCGTTTATTGGAGAAATACTTGCCGTTCCTCTTACCACAATCGGACTCGGGCTTGCCATATAACCAACACTGTTTTGGATTTGTACTCCGGCAACTCTTCCTTGTAATTGAGCTGTGTTCGCAGTTTTAGCTTTTCTTCTTTCTGCACGTTCGTAGCTTCGTTCCTCACGTTCATAACTTTTCGTGCTGTAATCTACACTGCTTGTGCCGTAACCAGTAACTACAACCTCTTGTAAATTGGAAGAGTCAGGAAACATTTTAATATTCATTATATCAGAGTTTTGAACTTTTTGGCTTTGTTTTTTGTAGCCAATAAAAGTAAAAACCAGCAAATCTCCTGTTTTTGCTTTGATGCTATATTTTCCGTTGAAATCTGTAGCCGCAAACGCTTTAGAGGTTTGATTTAAAATGTTTACGCCAGGAAGCGGTTGTTTGGCTTCGTCTGAAATGATTCCAGAAATGGTTCTTTCTTGTGCCATGCTTACGAAACATATAAGCATAGCAATGGCTGATGAAATAAGTTTTAGACTTTTCATGATAATAAGTTTTAAAATTAATGTTCGGATTTTGCTTTGTCAAAGCTGCAGACTTTGACAAAGCTTAAGATTATTTTTTCGGAGCCGGTTTTCCGTTTTTTGTAGTAATTATTACGACTCCTTTTTTTCCTCGTTCGCCATATTTTTCAGTAGCTTCGAGATCTTGTAAAATGGTTATAGTTTTAATGTCTTGTTTGTCTAAAGGCGCATACGGACTCGTCGGATTATTTCCAAACAAATCATTTTCTGAATAATAAATACCATCAATGATATATAGCGGTTCGTCGAGAATAACAAGCGAATCCATATTTTCCGGTTTTAGATTCGGAAGTTCGCTTCGCATCATTTTATCCTTTTTTGCCTCGTCGCTGTGAGCCATTGCATTTCCGTTTAGAACTACTAATGGTGCACTTTTTTTCGCTTTGGCCGAATTTCTTTCTGCAAAAGCAACTTTAGCACTTTCTCTTTCTTGATTTCTAAAATAGCCCATATCTGCAGTTACTTCTTTTTTGGAAACAATATTATCTTCCTCAACACTTTCTTCATTTAATGAAGCAATTGGAAAAGCTGTTTCTGCTGCAATTTTAGGTGCAGGTACAGATTGGACTGCTTGTGCATTTGGAGTAATAGTCTCCTGAACCGCAACACGTTCTTTCTGTTTCGTCTGATTTTCTATAATTTTAGAAGCTTCCTCGTTTGAAACAATTCCATTTTCAGAAGATGGTTTTGTGTTTTCCTGATTTAAAATAGGTTTTTGAGTTTTTTCTTTTTCCTCAAAAACTACTTTAGGAGTTTCTGTTGTATTTTTCTCTGTATGTAGAAATTGAGAACCTAAAGAAATCAATAAAAGAAGAGAAGCTGCAACAGCAATTTTTTTCCAAAGCGCGATTGTTTTTTTGTCTTCTTTTTTGTCCAGTTTGTCTTCAACGCGGGCCCAGACTTTTTCCATTCCGGGAAAGTCTTTAAACTCCTCGTTTTGCGAAGCTTGTTTTATTTTATCGAATAATTTATCTTGATTGTCCATGACTATTTTGCTTTTTGATAATAGAGTTTATTAACCAGTTCTTTCAGTTTGGTCTTCGCAGCGTTCAATTGTGATTTTGAGGTGCCTTCAGAGATCTTCAGCATTTCGGCTATTTCTTTATGCGCATAACCTTCAATAACAAAAAGGTTAAAAACAGTTTTACAGCCGTCTGGAATGTGGTTTAATAAATTAAGTAAATCTTCTTCTTCTAATGTATTCAGTTCGTCGACAGAAGGTTGCGAAAGCAGTTTTACATCGTCTAAATACATATTGAAGTTGGTTTCTTTTCTAATGGTCGCCAAACAATGGTTCACCGTAATTCTTCTGGCCCAAGCTTCAAAAGCGTACGCTTCTTTTAGTTGGTCCAATTTGGTAAAAATAGTAAAGAAAGCATCGGCTAAAGCTTCTTCGATTTCTTCTTCCTTTTTTAAATACCGTTTGCAGAGGCGGTACAACTTCGGCGACATGTATTCGTACACCTCGCGCTGGGCATCGCGGTGCATTTTTTTACAGTTGGCTATTTGAGTCTCGTTTATCACAATTGTTGTCTTTCTTATATAGAGAGATGAAAAGATAAAAAGGTTGGGAAGGGAGTGAAAAAAAGTTTATTTTTTTATTTTAATTGCATTAATTAATCTTTCACCAAAAAAAGGAATACTTCCAAAATTATCGATACAATCTTGAAGAGAATTTAATTTTTCAAGTTTTGGTACTATGAAATTTTCAAAATCTGATTTTAATTCTTCATAAAAATCAGTCATATCTGTATGGTTTTCTAAAAGATAACCGTTTTTGTTTCTAAATGGATGCTTATTATTCTTATCGCTTACATATAAATTTTCTCTTAAATGTATTGTTAAATCATAAATTTGAGGCTTTTTGGTGGCATCTTTCATTTCTGATTTTAGAACTATTCCTATATTGAAGCAAAAATTAACTTTGTCTTTAGTGTTCCATGAAAAATTCTGTAAATTAATTAACGTATAAAATTCTTCCTTATCTTTCCACCAAGTTTGACCACTAGTTTTGTACTCCAAATTCTTTAGAGTTGGTTTTAAATATGATTTTACAAAGTCAAGTTGTTTTTCTTTTGCATTCATTCGAAATCTATTTTATAGGCAACGTCAATTTATAAATCTTGGTTTCTAAAAGTTCTGTGTCATTATCTTCACAAAGCAAAAACTCAATTTTATTGTTTTCTTTTTTGTAAAGAGTCAAACCTTCAAATTTGTTTGTCGAAGTTATTTTTTGAGTAAAATCTATTTTCATGGTTTTGATGTCGATTCTTCCAATAAAACTTCCTAAGATTTCGCCGTCATCATAAGTCGATTTGGTGTCTTCTGCGGTTGAAAGGAAATAGATTTTATCGTCGACTAAAATGGCATCGGTAAAACTGGAACGAACACCTTTTATTTTTGGAAGTTTATAATTGACAGAAATCAGCGCAAATTCTTCTCCGAGATTTTTTGCGTGGATGGTAAAAATGGTGTTTTTGTTTGAAACGCCGTTGCCACGATTGAATAAATACCAGTTTTCGCCATCGAAAATTGCTCCTTCTAAATTGAAGTCTTCTGGTTTTATAGCACCGAAATTCTGCATTACAGCGTATAAATCGACTAGATTGTTTTTTTGTACAACAGTTTTTGATTTGATATCGAATTCAATCATTTTGTTTCGGTTTTCGGTAGAACCAGAACCAAAAATATACAAGGTATCGTTGTGATGTGTTAGAGATTCGAAATCGGGTTTTAGGTTTTTCGGAATATTTGCTGATGGATTATCAATTAAAGCGTGTTGATCTAATTGTTTGTTCTGCATATTGTATTCGTACAGAAATCCGCTGTTGTCGCCAATTATGTAAAGTGCATCATTATTATAAAATAATCCTGATGCTGAACCGATTCCGATGATTTGAAATAATATTTCTAATGTGAATTTTTCCATGAATTTTTATTTTGTAAGTCTTTGAATTATCTTGACTTTATCTTTTTAAATGTATTGTTTTTTTCTGCTTCTGAGGTTGTTTTTTCAAGAATATCAACGATTAGTTTACTTTTTAAGTTGATGTTGTGTTGGTAATTAATATTTGATTTCGATGAATCCCATCCAATTTTTGTTAAATTAAAGCTGTCAAATTCCTTAGTAGTTATTTTGTCTTTTATTATGAATTTAAAATTCCGATGTCCAGAATGATCCACGCCGATTTCATATGTTACTCTTTTTGAGTTTTCAAAAGTTTCATATTCATAAGTTTTAACAATTTCGTTCTTAATGATTTTTTCATTAAAAAAATAAACATCCCAAAAAGCGTTTTCAGAAATAATACTTGAATATTCAAAGCAAACACTAATTTTATCAAGATATGTTTTTCCTCTTTCCTTCCAGAAAATATAAATAGGATAATTAGGGAAATCTTCTAAACAAAGATCTTTTTTAAATGATGAATAATCAAACGTGTCGATGCATCCAATGCAATAAGCCTCATAAATACAAATTGTATCTATTTTTCTAGATTGAAGTTCTTTAATATAATTTGTAACCAAGTTATCTCTCGTAACCTCGGCATTATTTTGAGCATTTCCGAGAAGAGTTAAAAAGAAAATAAATAAAAATAGAATTCTTTTTGTCATTATGAATTTGAAATGTTTAAAATGTTCTTTTAAAATAACTGTCTAGCCCTGATAGTAATGGAAATACTTTGAAAAGAAATTGAATTTTTTCTTGCCAGAACAAAGCGACCAACGGAAGCTCTTGGAATGGCTTAGAAAAAAGCAATTTATTGAAAAGTATTGCAATGAATAGCAGGAATTTGCTTCGTAAAATTACTATATTTATAATTCAAAATTTGAAAATATGAAGTCAATAGATCCAAAAGATTTTAAAGTTGTAGAGAAAATTAAATTAAGCAAGCTTCCGACTTTGTTAAATGTCGATGCAGATGATAAAGAAAAAGAAGAAAAGCTGGATAAGGTTAAGGCTAAATTGAGTGATTTACAAGATGTTATGTATGCACACAATAAATATTCGGTTTTGATCTGTCTTCAAGGAATGGATACTTCGGGAAAAGATAGCTTGATTCGTGAAGTTTTTAAAGAATTTAATCCGCGCGGGGTGGTGGTGCATAGTTTTAAAACGCCAAATTCGACAGAATTGGAACATGATTATTTGTGGCGTCATTATATTGCTCTGCCAGAAAAGGGAAAGTTTGCGATTTTTAATAGAACGCATTACGAGAATGTTTTGGTAACAAGAGTGCATCCTGAATTTATTTTGGCGGAGAATTTACCGGGAATTAATTCGGTTGACGATATCAAACCTAAATTCTGGGAAAAGAGAATTGATCAAATCAATAATTTTGAAAAACATATTGCAGAAAACGGAATGATTGTCATGAAGTTCTTTTTGCACTTGAGTAAAGACGAACAAAAAAGCCGTTTATTACGCCGTTTGGAAGAAGGGAAACACAACTGGAAATTTTCTCCAGGCGATTTAAAAGAGCGCGCACATTGGGATGAATATCAGCAATATTATGAAGAGGCAATAAACCAAACTTCTAAAGAACATGCGCCTTGGTATGTTGTTCCTGCCGATGACAAAGATATGGCGCGTTATATTGTAGCGAAGATTATTTGGGAAGAAATGAAACAATACACCGATATTCAAGTTCCAGAGTTAGACAAAGAAATTATGGATAATTTTGATGTTTATAAAAAGACTTTGGAGAATAGTTAAATTGAGATAATTTGATAATTAGATAATTGGTCAATTAGAAAATTAGAAAATTTTTTAACCCGATAGGTTTTAAAAACCTGTCGGGTTTGTTTTTTTAGAGAAAGTAAATTCATTCCGTAGGAATGTTTGGACGGTAGAATAATTGGATAATTTTAAACCCGATAGTTTTTTAAAAATTGTTGGGTTTGCTTCTTTACAAAAGGTAAATTCATTCCGTAGGAATGTTTCGTTGGTAGCCCTAAAATTGAATTGGGAAAATCGTTCTGTAGGAACGTTTGATTTACGGCAAATTTTGATTTACAATTTCAAAAATATTAAAAATAAAAAATCCGACAGAGACAATGTCGTCTGTCGGATTTTTACCAAAAACAAAATAATAAATTAAACCTATTTTTTATAGTTTAAAACCGTATGCAACACGTAGTGCTACTTGATTGGTTCTAAAATCTTTGTAATCTTCATAACGAACACTTAAGTCGATATATTTGTTAGCGTATCCAATTCCTGGCGCCCACAAAAATGTAGTGTTGTTGTAGCCATTTGTTACTGCAAAACCAGCACCAACTTCTCCCATTACATAAAATTGATCTTTTAAAACGAAAGCTTTAAAACCTGCTTTTGCAGGAATAAATCCAAGGTCTTTAATGTCATTTCCAGCGGCATCTTGTTTGCCGTTAAATAAGTTAGTAAATCCTGTTGTTAAAGTCAATGATGTTTTCTTAGAAAGATCGTACTGTAAACGTACGTCTCCGCCAAGTGCCCAGTCGTAATCTCCATCGGTTGGTAATCCTCCGTTTACACCGAATCCTAATCTAAATCCTTGATCGTAGTTTGTTGCTTCTGTTTCTTGAGCGAAAGTTGTGTTAGAGAATAAAAAAGCAAAAGCAGCTAGGCAAATAATTTGTAATTTTTTCATGGCTTATATTTTTGAATTATTAATAATGTAAAAGTAAAACGGAGGCTTTTGGAGATTGTTATACAATTTTCAGGAATCTTTATATAATATTTAGCTTATCTTATTTTCGCCTTAATTTTAGTATATATATTTATTAATAGAACAGAATTCGAAGCTTCTGATTATCTTTGCCGACTAAAATTGATTACAAGTGAATTTAAAGCAGTACACTAAAGAGTTTTCCTATAATTTAAGATTGGCTTACCCTATTATATTAGGAATGGTTGGCCACACACTAATTGGTATTGTCGACAATATAATGGTTGGTAAAATAGGAAGTACAGAGCTGGCGGCGGTTTCACTAGGTAACAGTATGATTTTTATAGCAATGTCTTTAGGAATTGGTTTTTCTACGGCGATTACTCCAATTGTTGCCGAAGGCGATGCAGAGAAAAATGATTCTAAAATTCGTTCTGCATTTCATCACGGTTTGTTTTTATGCACCATTTTAGGCTTGATACTTTTTACCATAATTATGTTTGCGAAACCAATAATGGAATTGCTAAAACAACCTGCAGATGTGATTGTATTGGCAAAACCGTATTTGGGCTGGGTTGCTTTTTCTTTGATTCCGCTTGTAATGTATCAAGGATATAAGCAATTTGCAGACGGAATGTCGCTGACGAAATATTCGATGTATGCGATGGTAATGGCAAACGTTTTACACGTTGGTATTAATTATGTTTTGATTTACGGAATCTGGATTTTTCCAAAAATGGGAATTATCGGTGCCGCGCTTGGAACCGTGATTTCGAGAATATTTTTGGTTATGTTTATGCATATTATGCTTTCGCGAAGAGAGGATTTGAAACGCTTTTTTAAAGGTTTTAGTTTTAATGAAATTCAGAAAGCAACAATCAACAAGATTATCAGCATCGGATTTCCTTCTGCTATGCAGATGCTTTTTGAAGTCGTTTTGTTTACAGCTTCGATCTGGCTTTGCGGTAATATTGGAAAAACTAGTCAGGCAGCAAATCAAATTGCATTGAGTCTGGCATCGATGACTTTTATGTTTGCCATGGGATTGAGCGTCACCTCAATGGTTAGAGTTAGTAATCAAAGAGGTTTAATGGATTATAAAAAGCTGATTGTTGTAGCACGTTCTATTTTTCTTCTGGCGATTATTCTAGAAACTGTTTTTGCCATTTTCTTTGTCGTTTTTCATAACTATCTGCCATATATCTTTTTGAATATGGAAAATACAGGACAGATTCTGGATAATGAAGAAGTTATAAGTATTGCATCAAAACTGCTTTTAATTGCAGCAGTATTCCAAATATCTGACGGAATTCAGGTTGTGGTTTTAGGTGCTTTACGCGGATTGCAGGATGTAAAAGTGCCCATGTATATTACCTTTGTGGCCTATTGGGTAATTGGTTTTCCTATTTCGTATTATTTAGGAGAATATACTGAATTGAAAGCACAAGGAGTTTGGATCGGACTTTTGGCAGGTTTGACAGCAGCAGCAATTTGTTTATACATTCGTTTTCACTTTTTAACAAAGAGATTAGTTATAAAAGATATAGAGAATAATTAAATTTGAAAAAATATGTTAGAGATTTTATTTATATAAGAGGCTTTTTAAATTTTATTCAAACTATTTTTAACCGCAAATCACGCAAATTTCCGCTAATTCAATTTGTGAGAATTTAATTTGTGGTTGAATAACCTTATTTTACAAATAGGCGCGCCAAATATAGCTGCAGAAAGAGATTTAAATAGTTTACAAAAATTAAATTTAAACAAGCTCAAAGAGATATCTTTTTTAATATGTAAAATCAGTGGCAAAAAAATAATAATCATTAAAAAATAAATAAATAAACATGGAATTACCTAAATTTTTACTTGGAGACAATACCGATTTTCCAGACGATATTTTCATCATTCACCTTGATTATCCTAGATTTATCATCAATTTGAAAGATGATGAGGTAGAATTTTTAGAAGAAGCAGAAGATCTTGACGAAGCAGAACTAAACGCAGAAATGGAAGGCTTGATTGAAAAAGCAAATGAGTTCTACGACCGCGAAGTAAATCGTTACGAAGAGTAATTGAATTTTAAGATGATCACTTTTTTACGTTCTTAATATTGTATTGATGAAAAATTTATCTTTTCTAAAACCTATATTTAACTTTATAGCAATCGGGTTATTAATCACGACGCTGAGCCGTATTTTTCTATTTTTTATTTTTAAAGAAAGAGTAGAGCAGACACCAGATTTCTGGTATATTTTTCCAATCGGACTCCGAATGGACTTGATATTACTTTGTTATTTGTCGTTTCTGCCGGCGCTATTGATTACTTTTCTGCCAAATAAAGCCCTAAAGTTTACCAATAAGTTTCTTGTCATTTATAGTTTCTTATTTCTGTTTCTAATTTTATTTGTAGAGTTAGCTTCGCCAGATTTTGTAAAACAATACGACACACGTCCAAATAAGATATTTTTAGATTATCTTATTTATCCGAAAGAAGTTGTAGGCATGCTTTTAAAAAGTTACATGACCTCTATAATCGTTACCTTCCTAATTTTAGGAGTAGTGCTTTATTTGGCATTCAAGAAAGGGAAAAAGCTTTTTTATACTGTTCCTGCAGAGTATAAATTTAAGTTGATGCTATTTCCATTAGTTGCTTTTTTATTGTTTTTTGGAGCACGCTCTAGTTTGACTTCAAAAAGACCAATAAATGCTAGTAATGCCGTTTTTTCGACAGATCAATTGACGAATACGTTAGGATTAAATTCATTTTACACTGTTGCTTTTGCTGCTTATTCAATTAAGAATGAAGGAAACACCAAAATGTATGGTAAAATGGATGAAGCCGAAGCTATTGCCCGTGTAAAAAAATACATGATCGCTGGTCCAAATGATTTTACAGATGCTGCAATTCCGTTTTTGCATGTACAACAGCCAGATTCTGTTATGAAGAAGCCATATAATTTGGTTATTTTTCTACAAGAAAGTTTAGGAGCAGAATATGTTGGAATTTTAGGCGGAAAACCATTAACACCTGAATTTGATAAATTATCTAAAGAAGGAACTTTATTTACCAATTTATATTGCACGGGAACCAGAAGCGTCCGAGGAATTGAGGCGGTTGTAACAGGATTTTTACCTTCGCCATCAGAAAGTGTGGTAAAATTGGGTAATTCGCAGCAAGGCTTTTTTACTTTGGCTGATGCTTTAAAACAAAAAGGTTACGATACCAGTTTTATTTATGGCGGAATGGCGAATTTTGATAATATGGCTTCGTTTTTCAACGGAAATGGTTTCAGCGATATTGTCGATCAAGAAGATTTTGAATCTGATGGAAATAAATATGCTTTTAAAGGAACTTGGGGTTATTCTGATGAAGATTTAGTTACTAAAGCCAATCAGTATTTTAAATCAAAAGGAAACAAACCATTTTTCTCTTTAATGTTCTCGACATCCAATCACGAACCTTTTGAATATCCGGCAGGAAGAATTAAACCGTACGACAAAAAACCGGCAACGGTAAATAATGCTATGAAATATGCCGATTTCTCTATCGGGAAATTCTTTGAATTGGCTAAAAAAGAAGAATATTTTAAAAACACAATTTTCATTGTAATCGCAGATCATAATACGAGAACATACGGAAAGAATTTAGTTCCAATAAACAAATTCCATATTCCAGCATTTATTATGGGACCAGGAGTTCCAAAAGGAGCGGTTTACGACAGATTAGCAAGTCAGATTGATATTCCGCCAACCTTATTAAGTTATTTAGGACTTCCGTTTGAAACGCCAATGGTAGGAAGAAATTTAAATAAATTAGATCCAAAAGTGCAGGGAAGATCTATTATGCAGTTTAATGATATTAATGCTTTTAGAGTAGAAAATCAGGTTGTTATTATGCAGCCAAATTTGAAACCACTGCAGTTTGAAATCAAAAACGATACGACTTTAGTTCCTGTAAAATTAAATGAAGAATTAGCGAAAGATGCTTTAGCGCATGTAATTACAGCGGGAAATTTATATAAAGAAAATAAGTATAAATTGAGGAAAAAATAGGTTTTAAACCATATAAGTGATATAAGAAAATTTAAGTTTTAGCTTTTGAATTGTTTTAAATCTGTTGAATGAGAAACTTAAATTTTTGAGGTAAAGTAATTAAATGAACTTATATCACTTTTATGGTTTACTATTTTTTAGCGAAATACAATTTTAATAAGTTCTGAGCAGCTGCAAACGATGAAATTTCATTGTTTTGCACTGCTTTTTTATTTTCTTCTAATAGGGAAATAATTTCAGGCTGATTGTAGAAATTTTGTTTTAACTGTTCATTAATGGTTTCCATCATCCAGAAATGATTTTGTTCGCTTCTCTTTTCTTGGAAAAATCCAGTTTCTTTTGTGAGTTCAAAATAGTCAAAAATCGTATTCCAGACTTCGGGAATTCCTTCTTTTGTCAGTGAACTACAAGTAGTAACTTTTGGCTGCCAATTTGATTTTTTTGGAGGAAATAAATGCAAAGCACGATTAAATTCTACTTTCGCTAAATTGGCTTTTTTAATATTATCGCCATCTGCTTTGTTGATTACAATAGCATCAGCCATTTCCATAATACCGCGTTTGATGCCTTGAAGTTCATCGCCAGCGCCGGAGATTTTTAAAAGTAAAAAGAAATCGACCATACTGTGAACAGCAGTTTCGCTCTGGCCAACACCAACCGTTTCAATAATGATAGTGTCAAAACCTGCAGCTTCACAAAGAATAATAGTTTCTCTGGTTTTGCGTGCAACTCCGCCTAAAGTTTCGCCAGAAGCACTTGGTCTAATAAAAGCATTTTCATCCTTAACCAATTCTTCCATTCGGGTTTTGTCACCCAAAATACTTCCGTGAGAAAGCGAACTGCTTGGATCAACCGCTAAAACGGCTACTTTTTTTCCTAATTGAGTAAGATGTTTTCCAAAAGCTTCAATAAAAGTACTTTTTCCAACACCCGGAACACCCGTGATTCCAATACGAATTGATTTATTGGCATGAAGTAAACAACCTTGAACGACTTCGCTAGCTTTTTCAAAATGGTCAGGATTGGTGCTTTCAATTAAAGTAATAGCTCGACTGAGAGAAGTTCTGTTTCCATCTAAAATACCATTAATCAATTCCTGAGAAGTGGGCTGTTGTCTGCGTTTGCTTTTAATTTGATTAATAGCCGAAATATTGGTGATTTCAGGAGGTGAAATTCCAGCTTTTTCCTGCAGACTACTGACTTGCTTTTTTGAACTTGACAAAACGTATTTTTTGGTCTTGTAAAAGTAAAGAAAACAAAAACAGTTTCAAAAAGTTAGTTTGCCACGAATTACATGAATTTTCAATAATTTGTTATTTTGGGAGTAAAAATAAGTTTGCCACGAATTACACCAATTTTCACGAATTTTTTATTCTCAAAGATGAGTGAAAAAATATTTAACCACAAATTACACAAATTTTCACAAATTCTATATTTAAGATTTGCAGAAAAATAATTTGTGAAATTTGTGGCTAAAAAAGATACTAGTAAAGTTGTCATCCTGACGAAGGAAGGATTACACGCGTAACTCCATAAAGTGAATTTCCAATCTTTGCAGAGTTTCTAGTGTGATCCTTCCTTCGTCAGGATGACAAAAAAACAAAAGTTATTTGTAAAAATTTGTGTAATTTGTGGCAAAAAAAAACACAAGTTTCTACAATCTTTGCAGAGTTTCTAGTGTGATCCTTCCTTCGTCAGGATGACAAAAAAATAAAAATTAATTTGTGAAAATTTGTGCAATTCGTGGCAAAAAGAAACTTAGAATCTCAGCGCCTTAGCATCTTTAAAATTAATATCCCGCCGTAAATCTAACCTGATGATGTTTCGGGTTTTCAGTTTCGTCAGCAATAACAACTGCTAAATCTTCTACAGAAAGAATACTTCTTTGCTCATCATTAAAAACCGGATTTTCTAAACCTAAACGGTATTTTCCAGTTCTTCCAGTTGTAGTTCCAGCGTGCATTTCGAAAGCAGGACTAAAGAATGCCCAGTCTAAATCTTTTTCTTCTTTAATGATATTTAAATAATGTCTTGCAGCGTTTGCACCAGGGAAAATTTCTTTTGGAAAATCTGGAGTATCAACTGCTTGTAAATCTGGAGCAACGTAAAGACTTCCGCCACCTCCAATTGTGATAAAACGTTTTACACCCGATTTTTTAACTGCTTCCTGAATCGCTTTAGAACCATTTAAAAAATCATCATAAATGTTTGGGTTTGTCCATCCTGGATTGTAAGCGTTGATTACAGTGTCATGACCTTTTAGGATTTCTGCCAAAGCGTCAACATTAAAAATATCTGCTGCAACCCATGTAGCATTTGCTGTATCTTTTGGAGTTCTTGCAATTGCAGTGATTTCGTGTTTTCTGTCTGCCAATTCGTTTAAGATTGCTGAGCCAACAAATCCTGTAGCTCCGATAAGTGCGATTTTCATAATATATAAATTTATTTAGTAATAAAAAATGTTACAGTTTTGAATAAAAAAATAGTTTTAAAATTGATTCGAAAAATCTTCTAAAGAAATTCCTTCCAGCTGTGCGCTCACTTTCTGATTCATTTCACTATATAAATTCTCCAAATGCTGATTGATATTTTTTCCAACAGGACAATCAGGATTTGGCTGATTTTTAGCAAAACCTAAACCAATCGTTTCAAAGGTCATTTCGAATATTTGTTTTAATGTCAGTTCAGCAGCGTTTACAGCCAATTTTGTACCGCCATTTTTTCCTTCTTTACTTTCTACAATATGATGCGATTTTAAGTTGGCAATTTCCTTACGAACCAAAACCGGATTTAAATTAATACTTCCCGCAATAAACTCCGATGACAAATAATCATTGGGAAATTTATGCAGCAAAGTAAGAATGTGAATCGTTATGGCAAATTTACCTGAAATCATACTGTAATAAAATATGTTACAAATATATACCTTTTTGTAACACAAAATACTAATTTAACTAAAAATTAATTCTTTACCGCAAAATTTAAATACTTATTTTTGTCTTGATCTTAGCATATGAACAACTTTCTACTAATATTTCTCTTTCTTTCACTCGGATTAATTTTACAGCGAGTAAAACAATTTCCTACTCATATATATAAGACACTTAATAAAATTGTTATTTATTTCTGCCTTCCTGCAATTACATTATATCATATTCCGAAAATAAAATGGAGCAATGATTTATTGTTTCCAATAGGAGCAGGGTGGATTACTTATATTCTAGCTTTTCTGTTTTTTCATTTTTTAGGAAGAAGAAATGGCTGGTCGAATAAATTAATTGGCTGTTTGATTTTGACAGCAGGATTAAGCAATAGTTCTTTTTTAGGTTATCCGATAATTGAAGCTTTGTTCGGGAAAAAAGGTTTAGAAACTGCTGTTTTAGTAGATCAGCCTGGAACTTTTGTAGTGGTTTCGACACTTGGTGTTTTTACAGCTGCTTTTTATTCAAAAGGAAGTCCGAATGCGTTGGGGATTCTTAAAAAGATTCTTTTGTTTCCGCCATTCATCATGTTTGTATTGGCCTGTTTGATGAATGTTTTAGATTATGATTTAAATGAAAATCTTCAATCTTTATTATTAAAAATTGGAAGCCTTGTTACACCTTTAGCCTTACTTTCGGTTGGTTTGCAATTAACTTTTGATCGAAAAAGCCAGCATTGGAAATTCTTAAGATTAGGACTTTTCTTCAAACTAATCTTAGTTCCTTTTATAATTTTTGTGCTTTACGTTTTTATCTTCAATCAGCGTTCCGAAGTTATAAAAATTACTTTGATGGAAACGGCAATGGCGCCTATGATTACAGGCGCAATCTTAGCTTCGACTTACGGATTAAAACCAAAATTAAGCAGTATGATGATCGGTTTTGGAATCCCGATTTCCTTTATAACTCTTGCGCTGTGGTACTTCATTCTTAGTTTTATTTAAAAGTAAAATAGTAATTATATCGACAAAGTAGAATTTTAACTTTTTTTAAGGAAATCAAATGTTTTCTTTATCCATTTTTTAATTAATTTTAGAGGAACTAAAAAATATAAATTATGTCAACATTAAGATTAGGCGATATAGCTCCAGATTTTCATGCGCAAACCACGCAGGGACCAATTGATTTTCATGAATGGTTAGGTGATTCTTGGGGTGTTTTATTTTCGCATCCAGCAGATTTTACGCCTGTTTGTACAACTGAATTAGGAACTGTAGCCAACTATGTTCCAGAATTTAGCAAAAGAAATACAAAGGTTATTGCTTTGAGTGTAGATGGTTTAGATTCGCACAAAGAGTGGATTAAAGATATCAACGAAACTCAAAATACAGAAGTAAATTTCCCAATCATTGCAGATGAAGATAAAAAAGTGGCAAATCTTTACGATATGCTGCATCCAAATGCAAGTGACAAATTTACAGTTCGTTCTGTTTTTGTGATTGGACCAGATAAAAAAATTAAATTAACGCTGACTTATCCAGCTTCGACAGGAAGAAATTTTGACGAATTACTTCGTGTAATCGACAGTTTACAATTGACTGCCAATTACAGCGTTGCAACTCCAGCAAACTGGAAAGACGGTGAAGATGTTGTAATTGCACCAGCAGTTCCAGACAGCGACATTCCAACAAAATTCCCAAAAGGACATACGCCAATAAAACCTTATCTGCGTTTGACACCGCAGCCGAATAAGTAATTTTTCAGGTACAAAGGTTCAAAGAAACAGAGGTACAAAGCATAAAAGCTGAGATTTTTCCATTTGGAAAAATCTCAGCTTTTTTCTTTTTTTAGGAACCTTTGTTCCTTTGTTACTCTGTTCCTTTGAACCTTCCAAAAAAAAACTTACTTCACCGCCAACAAAGCCGTCATTCTTTTTTTATCTCCAACAACCCAAAGAATATCATTTCTCTGCAGGATTAAGCTAGATTCCGGATTTAGGATTCGGTTTCCGTTTCTTTCTATTCCTACGACCATTCCATCGGTTTTGGTTCTAAATTGTCCAATGCTTTTTTGAATGAATTCATCTTGAGAAACTTCCATTTGGCGCAGTACGATGTTGGTTTCTTCTATTTTTGTTGGAGCTTCCACTTCATTTTGGGTCAAGAATTTGGTGAATTGAACAATTTGTTCATCCGTACCAATTACGCAAATTTCATCACCAGGAAATAAACGTTCGGTTTTAATCGGAATTGGAATTGTGACTTCCCCTCGTTTTATGTACGCGATGTTAATTCCTAATTGTTCTCGAATCTTCAATTCCTGAAGAGTTTGACCAACTAAGTTTGATTCTTTTTTAATTTCAAAAAAAGACATGTGTCCGTCCCAAGGCATTAGATTCGCGTATCTTCTGTCAATCTTTTTGTTTTCACGATCGTTGAGGTTTTTCAGAAAGTGATTTTCAATTTTATGATATTGTTCATTTAATTTTTTAGGGAAAATCTGGTACGCTCCAATAGCAATTATAAGAGCAATAAAAGCAACTAAAGGCGAGAAGAAAATGTTCAATAAAAACCCGACAAAAAACAACCCAAGACTCATTCTAATCAGAATTAACATCAATAATGCGCCGCGATATTTACGTTCTTCCCACAAAATTTCGACTTCTTCAACTTTTACACGTCTCAATGAAAGCGCCCATAAAAAAGGAGCAATGATGACTAAAGTTAATAAAGCCGCTAAAGTGTTTCCAAATCGTGTATCGGCTACTAAAGGCGCTACAAATTTAGATGACAATAAAATTATTGCAGTAATAATAATAGTATGAAGTACAATTTGGGTTACAGAAGATCTCAAAACAATCTGCCACGTACTTACAGATTTAATTGCCTGGGCATTTAAACTGTATCGATTGATGTTTTTAACCCATTTTTTAGGCATTTTTGATTCTAAAAATAATGCAAAACGTTCCGAATATTTAATTAAGAAAGGCGTTGTAAAAGTCGTAATCGCAGAAACTGCAACAATTATTGGATACAAAAAATCACTGGTAACTTTCAAAGTCATTCCCAGCGTCGCAATAATAAAAGAAAACTCCCCGATTTGAGCCAAACTCATTCCAGTTTGGACAGATTGTTTTAAAGGCTGTCCCGAAAGTAAAGCACCAATGGAAGAACTAAAAGCTTTTCCGAAAATGGTTACAAGCGTAATTAAAGCAACAGGAATCGCATAAGTCAATAACGTCTCAGGATTGATTAACATTCCGACAGATACAAAGAAAACAGCGCCAAATAAATCTTTTACAGGCTGAATTAAATGTTCAATTTTTTCCGCCATTGTAGTTTCGGCAATAATAGAACCCATAATAAATGCTCCTAAAGCTGGTGAAAAACCAACTTTTGCTGCAAAAATTACCATCATTAAACATAATGCTAGCGAAATAATAAGCAGCATTTCGTCTGTTAAAAGATGTTTGGCTTTTTTCAAAATAGTTGGAATAATAAAAATCCCTCCTAAAAACCAGATGATTAAAAAGAAAACTAATATTAAAACCGATTGTAATAATTCGCCTCCCGAAACCTGATCGCTTACCGCAATTGTCGATAGTAACACGAGCATCAAAATCGCAACAATATCTTCAACAATCAACGCTCCAAATACAATCCCGACGAACTTTTTTCCTTTCACTCCCAATTCATCAAAAGCCCTGATAATAATCGTTGTTGACGAAATAGAAAGCGTAGCACCAAGAAAAATACTGTCCATTTTTCCCCAGCCCATCCATTGTCCCACGCAATAACCAATCAAGGTCATAAACATAATCTGGGTTATGGCGGTGACAGACGAAGTTCCTCCAACCTTCATTAGTTTCTTAAAACTGAATTCGAGTCCTAAACTAAAAAGTAAAAATATAACCCCGATTTCTGCCCAAACTTCTACACTTTTCATGTCAGTTATAGAAGGGAAAAAATCAAAATGGTTTCCGGCTAAAAATCCTGCAATCAGGTAACCAAGAACCAAAGGCTGTTTCATTCTTTTAAATAGTAAAACGGCAATTCCTGCAGTCATCAGGATTAATCCCAGATCACTAATTAAAGGTTGTAAATGGTGTGTGCTTTCCGCAGCGGCATTTAATGCAATCATATAAAAACGTGGTATTTTTTTAGTAGCTAATCCAGCTTTCCATTACAAGCTTTTACTCAAAAATGCCTATTTTTTACGCAGTTCCAAGAGCTTCCTTTGGTCGCTTTGTACCTGCAAAAAAATATGGCTTTTTTCGCAAAAGGCTTTTCATTTCAATCTGGGCTAGACCCGATCTTAAATAAAAAAAGCTATCTCGATAAAGATAGCTTTTTTTGGCAAAATATTTTGTGTTTTTCTTAAATTCCTGTGTAATTACTAGGGGTAATTGCTAATAATTCTGCTCTTACTTCATCAGAAACTTCTAAAGTTGCAATAAAGTTATGAATTGCATTTTTGTCAATTGCTTCATTAGTTCTAGTCAAACCTTTCAAAGCTTCATACGGATTCGGATATGCTTCACGACGTAAAATAGTCTGAATTGCTTCTGCCACAACTGCCCAGTTTCTCTCTAAATCTTCAGCAAATTTACTTTCGTTTAAAAGCAATTTATTCAAACCTTTCAAAGTAGCTTCAAAAGCGATAATTGTATGTCCGAATGGAACACCAACATTACGTAAAACAGTACTATCAGTTAAATCGCGCTGTAATCTTGAAACCGGTAATTTAGCCGATAAATGCTCAAAAATAGCATTTGCAATTCCTAAGTTTCCTTCTGAGTTTTCAAAATCAATCGGATTTACTTTATGTGGCATTGCAGAAGAACCAATTTCTCCCGCTTTGATTTTTTGTTTGAAATAATCCATCGAAACATACGTCCAAATGTCACGATCTAAATCGATCAAAATAGTGTTGATTCTTTTTAAAGCATCAAAGAAAGCAGCAAAATGATCGTAATGCTCAATTTGAGTGGTTGGGAAAGAATGCTGTAAACCAAGATCAGTTTCAACAAATTTATTTCCGAATTGTTTCCAGTCAATTTGCGGGTACGCTACGTGATGCGCATTGAAGTTTCCAGTTGCACCACCAAATTTAGCAGCAAACGGAACATTAAACAACAAACGCATTTGCTCTTCTAAACGCTCGACAAAAACCAAAAGTTCTTTTCCTAAACGAGTAGGAGAGGCTGGCTGTCCATGCGTACGAGCCAACATCGGAATGTCTTTCCATTCAACACTTAATTCTTTTAATTTTGCAATTACAGCAATTAAAGTTGGCATATAAACCTGCTCAAACGCTTCTTTTGTAGAAAGCGGAATTGCAGTATTGTTGATATCTTGAGATGTTAATCCGAAGTGAATAAACTCTTTGTATTGAGATAAACCTAATTTTTCAAAAGCATCCTTAATGAAATATTCAACCGCTTTTACGTCGTGATTGGTAACTTTTTCAGTTTCTTTAATCCAAAGTGCATCTTCGGTTGAGAAGTTTTTGTAGATGTTTCTTAAACTTTCAAATAAAGAAGAATCTACGCCTTGTAATTGTGGCAACGGAATTTGGCATAAAGCAATGAAGTATTCCACTTCAACCAAAACGCGGTATTTTATTAAAGCTTCTTCAGAGAAAAAAGGGGCTAAATTTTGAGTTTTATTTCTATATCTTCCATCAATTGGCGATATAGCATTCAATTCGTTTAGAGTAGTCATTGTTATGTTGTTTTTCGAAAGGTGCAAATATAAACAGAAATTAGGGATTACAGGCAATTAAAACGTGCATTTATGCATTCAAAATGAATTTAATCGCGCTCTTAAATCGGCAACTCCTTCAGAAGCAAATTTGGCAATCGTTTTTACTTTATTTCTAATGTTCGGAATCGCAATTGGTTTCGGATCAATATAAAAAAGCGGCGTTGTACTTGGAGCGTAAGCAATCAAACCAGCTGCAGGATAAACTTGCAGTGAAGTTCCAATTACAGCAAAATAATCTGCCGTTTCGGTAATATCAATTGCTTCTTCTAATGCAGGAACTTCTTCGCCAAACCAAACGATATGCGGACGCAATTGGTGACCGTTAGCATCAAAATCTCCAGTAAATAAATCTTCTGTCCAGTCTAAAATTAGATTTTTATTTTGAGTGCTTCGAACTTTTAGTAATTCTCCATGCAAATGCAAAACTTTTGTGCTCCCGGCACGTTCATGCAAATCATCAACGTTTTGAGTGATGATGTGAACATCGAAATCTTTTTCTAATTCAGCCAAAATAATATGACCCAAATTCGGTTGTACTTCTTTTAACTGCTGACGTCTTTTGTTGTAAAAGTCCAAAACCAGTTCTTGGTTTTTATGCCATCCTTCTGGAGTTGCAACTTCCATTACGTCATGTCCTTCCCATAAACCGTCGCTGTCACGAAAAGTTTTAATGCCACTTTCAGCACTGATACCGGCTCCGGTTAAGACTACAAGTTTCTTTTTCATTTTGTTTATTGTTGAATTTCAAATATAAGAAATATTAAATTATGCCTTTTTAGTTTATATTTTTAAAATTTATTATTGAAAGATAAATCTTATAATTTAATTTTACTAAGCAAAACGAGTAATGTTAAATTTAGAGTAAAAAGTTCGGTTTATATCAGAACTTTTTATATTTGTAAAATGATCTATGAGAATTATTGGTAAGAAAATAATTTTAAAAATTAAAAGTAAAAATATTGGTAATGTAAAGCTATGCCACGAGATTGATAAACTAATTCTTGATCTGGAAAAATTTGATGCCTTGATGGATGAATTAGAAGATTTGAGAAGTGATGCAGATTGTGTGCATAATGATGGCTTTTATTTTTTTAATATAAATGTTCATCGAACGTTGATACTAATCGAGATGGATGAGCATGGTGAAGCTACGATTGTATGGGCTGGAACTCATCAGGAATATGAAATGATTTTTAAAAATAACAAAAAAACCATTGAAAAATGGTTAAGAAAAGATGGCTATATAGAATAATGAAAGCAAACTTAGATATTGAGAAATTGATTGATGAAGGCTTAATTTCGAATGAGCTGGATTATGAGAGAGCGCTTATAGCTGAGCGTAAACTTAGATTGTTGTCAAAAGAAAATGTTCATTTTAAAAAGTTAAGATCAAAACTTAGGGATT